>JAEWUL010000205.1 GCA_023459435.1 Bacteroidota bacterium | reverse complement strand
GGTTAGATATTGACAGTTATGACCCAACCCTTTTTGATATAGGTATGTTCTCTCCAGATGAACTTTTAATTGGTATCAGTGGTCCAATGATCTCTTATTATGGTTATGATTATACCGGATCAACACTTACTAAAAGAAAAACCAGCATTACTGATTTCTTCGATGGAGAAGTGGGTGCTGATGGTAAAAAAGTGTTTAATTATAACATTGGAGCATATGAACCAATTTATATGGCTTTTTATTTACAAGATAAATTCTCTGTAAACAAATTGATCTTTAACATCGGTGTTCGTGTGGACCGCTTCGATGCAAATCAACAAGTATTAAAAGATCCATACTTATTCCGTGAAGCACACACCGTTGGCTCCCTTAAATCTGGTGAATTTGGATTTTCTGATGAGAGATTCGTTGCCAATGCAGAAGATAATTGGGTAGTATACGTGAGCGACAAAGGTAAAACTGCCGATGGCAATACCCAAACAATTATTGGATATCGTGATGGTAGAGACTGGTACGATGCAAACGGACAACAAATTAACGACCCAACCACTTTGTTAGGTGCTACAGGTGGTCCTGTTTTAGTTGATGAAATTGATGAGACAGCAATCTCTAAAGTAAGTGGAAAAGCATTTGAAGATTATATACCACAATGGTCAATCATGCCTCGTTTATCATTCTCATTTCCTGTTGGTGAAAGCTCATTATTCTACGCTCACTATAATGTGATCACTTATCGTCCAACTAACCTTCAGTTAAACCCTGTTAGCTACTTATTTATCGAAAAATTTGGTTCCAATTCAGATAACTCTGTGAATAATCCAAATCTTAAACCTCAAAAAAGTATTGACTATGAAATCGGATTCCGTCAAAAATTAAATGACTTCTCTGCTATCAGTTTAGCTGCTTACTATTCTGAAAAAAGAGATCAAATCCAATCTTATCGTTTTACAGGAGCATATCCAAGTACCTATTATTCATTTGACAATATCGACTTTGGAACAGTTCAAGGTTTTACTATTGGATACAACTTAAGAAGTGAGAAGAATATTACTTTAAGAGCTAACTATACTTTACAATTTGCTAAAGGTACAGGTTCTTCCGCAGGATCTAACTTAGCTATTATTGCATCAGGACAACCAAACTTGAGAACGTTAACCAATTTAAGTTTTGACCAACGTCACAGAATGAGTGCTACATTAGACTACAGATTTGGAATGGGATCTGAATATAATGGTCCTACATATGAAAAAGCAACAAAAGATGGAAAAGTAAAAGTGGTAAGATGGTTAGAAAATACCGGAGCAACTATTCTTTTCTCAGCTGCATCAGGTATGCCATACAGTAGATCAAGTACACCTTACTCTTTCTATGGTTTAGGTGGTAAATCACAATTATCAGGATCTATCAATGGTTCTAACAGACCATGGATTTTCCAATTGGATTTAAGAGTTGACAAAACGTTCATGTTGACATTAGGTAAAAAAATGAAAGATGGAAAAGAGATTAAAAAAGGTAGACCTGGTATGCTAACCGTTTATGTTGATGTAGCAAACATCTTTAACTTTAAAAATGTAGTAAGTGTATATGATTATACCGGTAACCCTGAAGATGATGGCGTTCTTGCATCTGAACAATTCCAACAATTAATCAATAATCAAATTTATGTTGATTCATTTATTAATTACTATAATATGGCTATGCGTAATCCATATAACTACAGTTCCCCTACTACAGTAAGTCTTGGAATTCAATTTGGATTTTAATTATATTGATTATAACGAAAAATATTAACATTATGAATAATAAAAACAAAATTTTAGTTTTAATTACACTACTGGTCCTTTTGTTTTCTCCATCACTTTTTGCAAGAAAATATGTGGGAACAATACAAGCTCCGGTACAAAAAGAATCTGCTACCTGTTTGCCTGCTACAAATTCAAATCAGCTTACCATTAATAATGTTAGAGCTTATATTGAAACAAACGGTACGATGTGGTTCAAAGAAATTGCACAGTACGAAGTACCCCGTGGTTCCGGTAAAACATCTATGTTTGCTGCAGCTCTATGGATTGGTGGTCGTGATGTCAGCGGTCAGCTTCGTCTCGCTGCCGTTAGATTCCGTCAAATCGGAGATGATTATTGGACAGGCCCACTTACAATTGAAGGGGCTTCCATTAATCAACAAACCTGTAGTAAATATGATAAACACTTCAAAATAACAAGAGCTGAAGTGGAAGCTCATATAGCTGCACATAGTACTAATGATCCTACCTACACTCCTCCTGCAAGTATTACTCAATGGCCTGCTCACGGTGAAAATGGTCAATCTTTCTATTTAGCACCTTTTAAAGATGTGAATGAAGATGGTGTTTATGATTATAATGATGGTGATTATCCTTATTATGACTTGGATAACGAACTTTGTCCTTGGACTCCTCAAAACATCGCTTTAGCAGCTCAAGATCTTCTACCTTGGACTCCTGAAAGAACATGGATTCAAAATAACTATGGCTATGACAATAAAATGATCTATGCAGACCACGTTTTAAAAGGTGATGAAACTTTATTCTGGATTTTCAATGATAAAGGGGGACCACACACTGAATCTCAAGGTGACCCAATCGGTCTTGAAGTACGTGGACAAGCTTTTGCTTTTGCTACAAATGATGAGTTAAATAATATGACTTTCTACTCTTATGAGATTATCAACCGTTCAACTTTCGCATTAACAAATACTTTTTTCTCTCAATGGGTTGACCCAGACTTAGGATTTGCAGAAGATGATTTCGTAGGTTGTGATGTATTAAGAGGTCTTGGATATTGTTACAATGGAGATGAAGTGGATGGTCAAGGTTTAGCACAACATTATGGTTCTCAACCACCTGCTGTTGGTGTTGACTTTTTCCAAGGTCCTTACATCGATCCAGACGATAGAGATAATCCTCATTTCTTCAGAGATTCTATCGGAAGTACAGGATATTGTGAAAAATTTGTGAACAGTCAAGAGATTACCGGTTATTACAATGACCAAATGGCGATCAATGGTGTAAACTTTGGTGATGGCATTGTTGATAACGAACGTTTCGGTATGAGAAGATTTGTATATCATGATAATAACAACTCTCCTCGTGGCGACCCGGATGTTGCTTTCGAATATTATAATTTACTTCAAGGTATCTGGAAAGATGGTACAAGAATGCAATGGGGTGGTAATGCACACCAAACAGGTGGCGTTGTTTGTGATTTCATGTTCCCTGGTGATTCTGACCCTTGTAAATGGGGTACCGCAGGTGTTACTCCTAGCGCAATTGCCGGTGGTGATGGTACCTGGACAGAACAAAATGTGGGTAATGCACCTTATGACAGAAGATTTATGCAGTCTGCTGGTCCTTTTACTTTGAAAGCCGGTGCTGTTAACTATATTACTGTGGGTATTCCATGGGCTAGAGCTTCCCAAGGTGGTGCCTGGGCTTCCGTTCAACTTTTAAAAATTGCTGACGATAAATGTCAGGCTTTATTTGAAAACTGTTTTAAAGTTCTTGATGGACCAGATGCTCCGGATTTGACTATTCGTGAGTTAAATCAAGAGTTGATCCTTTATATTACAAATGATGATCCATTAAGTAATAACTACCTTGAATCTTATGAAGAAGTAGACACTCAAATTCCTGATAATATTCCTGGAACTACTACTCCAGCTGATAAAAAATATCGTTTTGAAGGATATCAAGTGTTCCAATTAAAAGATAAAGATGTTAGTGTTTCTGAAATTTTCAATACTCAAAAATCAAGATTAGTAGCACAATGTGATATCGAAAATTTAAAAGAAAATGGTTCTCCAATCGGACAGTTAATTAATTACGAATTTAATGATGCTCTTGGAACTTCTGTTCCTGTTGAAAAAGTTAATGGGTCAAACAAAGGTATTTTCCATACTTTAAAAATTACTGAAGATGCATTTGCAACTGGATCTAAAAAATTAGTGAACTATAAACAATACTATTTTATTGTTATCGCTTATGCTTATAATGAGTTTGCTCCTTATTCTACAGATCCAGATATTCCTAACGGGTTATATGGTCAAAAAACTGTTTATTTAGCCGGAAGAAAAGCAGCAGGTGGAAAAGCAATCAAACCAGTTTCAGCAATTCCTCATCCATCTACATCTCATTCTGAAGGTACAGTTCTTAATGCACAATATGGAACAACTCCTCTTATTACCAGAATTCAAGGTCAAGGGAACGGTGGAAACTTTGTTGATCTAACTGATGAAACTGTGAACAAAATTATGTCCGGTGGTGATAATAACAATTGGGCTGTTAATAATATAACATATAAAAATAATGCAGGTCCACTTTCTATTAAAGTAATTGACCCATTAAAAGTACAACCTTTAGATTATATAATTAAGTTTGTTCAAAACGATTCAGGGGCTGTTGATGTTACTAAAAACTCATCATGGGTACTTGAGTTTGATCAAACAGTAACCGATCAACAAATTATTGATCTTGGTTATACAAATACTGATGGGACAGCTCAACGTTCAATTCCTTCTCACAAATCTATTTCAAATACAAATGAACAATTATTCTTACCTCTTGGTTTAGCAATCTCAATCAAAAACACTGATTTTAATATTCATCAGGAAGAGATTAAAGATTGGCTAGAAGGAAGTCTAGCTGGATTAAATTATAGAAATAAATATCTATTTGGATCTGTTGATTATATCGGTTCAACCATTGAGTATTCTGATCCTTCCAAACCATGGTTATATGGAGTAAGAGATACAGAAGGAACTTCTCCTTCTAACTGGATTAGAAGTGGTGTTCAGGCTATAGGTCCATGGACAGATGATAGCGCTCAAAATGGAGCACAAGATGAGTACGATAAATGGAAACAAGAGGATATGCATGTTCCTGTTAATATTGATTCGGATGGTCGTGCTACCAGAGCCTGGAAAGATCCAAAAGCTCAATTTGAAAACATTGTAGGTAAAACATGGGCTCCTTATGTATTAAGTTCACCATACGATGGTGGTCCTCAAGCTAAATACGTAACACCAGATGATCCAATGGTAGAACCATCTCAACCTTATTTTACATTCTGGTTATTATCTGCTTCGCCAAATTGTCCTGGTTATAATTTTACTATGACCAACCAATATTCTGTTGATATCGTTCTTACACCTGACAAAACAAAGTGGACAAGATCTCTTGTATTAGAAGCATGTGATAATAAAACATTATCTGAAGGAGGAGCGCTTAGACATGAACCTAGAAAAGCTGAATCAGTTGATCAAAATGGAAATCCTGATGGTACAGGAACAGGTTTTGGATGGTTCCCAGGTTATGCCATCAACGTAGAAACTGGTGAAAGATTAAATATTATGTTTACGGAGGACTCTTCATTACCAGAACATAATGGTCGTGATATGCTATTCAATCCAAGTAGTGTTTGGGCTGTGACTCCAGAAGGAGAAGCGATCAATGAAGCAACTTATAATGCTTATAGAGAAGCTTTTGCTATGTCAGGTGGTGATCCACAATATGATGCAAAGATTGTATGGGGTGGAAAACATTATATCTATGTGATGAATAGTGTCGGTAATACTGCATCTTCAATTTATAGATTTGGTTCAAGAACCCGTAACTGGAATGATGATGGAAATATTGTAAGTAGTAATTCAGATAATAACGGAGGTTTCTTTACAGGTATAGATGGAAACTACTACCCATGGTATGAGTGTGGTCCTTACGATGAAGGTAAATGGTTAAAAGCTAAATTTGATCAAGTTACTGCATTGAATAATGATGCAACTGTTGGGGCTGTTCAAAATAAACGTCGTCAGTTAAAAATGCAGTTATTCAATAACGTGATGTGGACAAGTATTCCAATGCCAACACCATATCAGGAACAAAACTGGTTGTCTAATGATGCAAAAGTTAAAATTAGGGTTACCAGACCATATATGAGATTCTCAAACCGTTGGATTAGTGATCAAAATGTAGCAGAAACACTTCCAAATAATGGATACCCAATGTATTCATTTACTACTAAAAATATTGCTCCAACAACTCAGGAGGTGTCTGTTCATAATTCAATTCTAGATAATATCAATATCGTACCGAACCCATACTATGGTTTCTCTGCTTATGAGTCAACTGCATTGGAAACGTATGTGAAAATTACAAATCTACCAGAAAATTGTGATATTTCTATATTCACAGTAAGTGGTACTCTTGTTAAAAAGATCTCTAAAGGGGATGCAGAAACAACATTTGTAACCTGGGATTTGAAGAATAATGCCAATATTCCGATTGCCGGTGGAATCTATATCATTCATGTTAAAGCACCAAATATTGGTGAAAGAACATTGAAATTCTTCTGTGCGATGCGTCCAACTGACTTAAATGCATTCTAATCAAAATTTGGTAACGTTAAAAAAGAAATTTATGAAGAATATAACAAAAACAATAGTAATTTGTATATTAATCGGTTTATTTTCGGCAAATCTTACAACATTTGCCGGAAATAGAGACCGTTCAGGTCAAGCAGGTGCACAACATTTGCTGATCGACCCATGGGCAAGAACCAATGGTTGGGGAACTGCCGGCGTTGCTGAAATTAGAGGTTTAGAAGCGCTTTATTCTAATGTAGCAGGGATCTCTTTTATCAACAAAACTGAAGCAGGAGTTACCAGAACCCAGTATTTATCAGGTTCAGGTGCTGGTATCTCAATCAATGCATTCGGAATTGTTCAAGCTTTAAAAGGAAAACATGGAAGTTTGGGGACATTAGGGATTTCCGTTTTTAATATGGGCTTTGGTGACATTCCTGTTACTACAGTAGCTCAGCCTGATGGAACATCTGCTATCTTCTCTCCAAAACTGAACTATATCGGTTTATCTTATGCTTACAAATTCAACCAGTTTATTCGTGGAGGAGTAGGTATAAAAATTGTAAACGAATCAATATCTGACTTAGTTTCAACTGGTGTAGCCATTGATGCTGGTGTACAGTATGTATCTGGACCATATGAAAACTTTAAAATTGGTGTTACCTTGAAAAATTTAGGGATGCCTACAAGCTATAGCGGAGATGGTTTATCATTCAGAGCTAATCCAGTTAACTCTGATGTAGAGCTTACTGTTGAAACAAGATCTGCTGAAGCCGTTTTGCCAGCATGTTTGGTATTAGGAACATCCTACGATTTCCTTTTCTTTGGTGATGATTACGCTGATATGGATGCTGAAGAAAAAAAGAACCTAGGACTTACCCGTGCTGATGCCGACCATAGAATTACAGTTGCAGGTTCTTTTACCGCAAATGCTTATTCTAATGACATTTTTGCCTTAGGCATTGAATACGGTTATCAACAATATGTTATGTTCCGTGCAGGTTATACATACGAAAGCGGTCAATTTGATCTTGCAACCAGTACTACATTTTATACCGGACCTTCTGCAGGAGTTACTTTTGGGGTACCTCTTGCAAAAGATAAAGTTACAAAAAGCGTAAAATCAATACTTTTTATTGATTATGGGTATCGATTTACAAATAGATGGAAAGGGAATCACTATATTGGCTTGAAGTTGAGCTTGTAGTTTTTTAATTTCCTTTTTATATTTTCTTAATTAAGGAGGCTTTTTTGAAGCCTCTTTAATTTCTTTATAAACCAACAGTTTTTAATATCATGAATCAAATAGTTTATTATTCAGCAGAAAGTTTAGAAGCATTAAAACAAGAATTAATGGAGCTTGAAACCGTGCAAAGACCAAAAATATCTGCTGCTATTGCTGAAGCAAGAGATAAAGGTGATCTTTCTGAAAATGCAGAATATGATGCAGCTAAGGAAGCTCAAGGACTTCTGGAGTTAAAAATTTCAAAGTTAAAACAACTTATTGCAAATGCAAGAATTTTAGATGAGTCAAAAATAGATACTTCAAAAATATTACTCTATTCTAAAGTTAGATTTAAAAATCTAAAAAATAATTTAGAATTGGAATACACTCTAGTTCCCGAATCTGAATCAGATCTGAAATCAGGTAAAGTATCTGTTACGTCTCCAATAGCTAAGGGAATGCTAGGAAAAAGGAAAGGAGAGGTAATAGAAGTTCAAGCACCTGCCGGAACATTAACTTTTGAAATTTTAGATGTAACAAGATAAAAAATGGAAACCATATTTACAAAAATTATTAAAGGCGAGATCCCATGTTACAAAGTTGCTGAGAATGATCAGTTCTTTGCATTTTTAGATGTCTCTCCATTAGCAAAAGGACACACATTAGTTGTCCCAAAAATTCAAAATGATTATATTTTTGACCTTGAAGATGCTACTTTGTCAGATATGATTGTTTTTTCCAAAAAAATAGCGAAAGCCATTGAAAAAACAATCCCTTGTTTAAGAATTGGGGTAGCAGTTATTGGACTTGAAGTACCCCATACACACATTCATTTAGTACCTCTGAATCAAATAGGAGACTTAGATTTTAAAAAAGAAAAATTACATCTTTCCAAAGAGGAGATGTCAACCATTGTATCTCAAATTTCATCTAAAATAACAGTTTAATTAAAACAAAATGAAATCAATAGTGGAACATCAAGTTAAAAAACTTGAAATTAGTAAACCCGATTTTTCCAAAAAAGAGTATCAGATCATTTTTCAGGATGATGTTTATGGCACCCTAATAGAAGATGAGTTAAAAGAAACTTTATCAACTATTACTACTCATAATGCATCCTATTCTGTAAAAAGATGTGGCTTTTTTAATCCATTTATTACCCTTAGAAAAGGAAAATTTGAAACCAATGAAGCTACTTGTTATTTGGATCTTAGAAAAGAGACTTCTATTGTACTGGATCATCAAATTTTTTATTTTAAAATTCAAAGCTTTTGGAAAAATCAATGGTGTTGGACAAACGATAAACATCAGACAATAATCACTTTTAAACCGATTGTTTCAGGTACTATTAAAGGAGAAATTGAGATTTCTAAAGAAGCATTTCATTATACTCAATTAGAATTATTATCTTTGTTGGGTGTATATTTTATGGTTAAATATCAAAACGAAGTTCAAAATTAATAAATGTATGAAAAAATCTATCCAGGAGTTAGAATTGATAGCACAACAAGTAAGAAGAGATATTATTAGAATGGTTCATTCTGCAAAATCGGGTCATCCTGGTGGGTCTTTAGGATGTACAGATATTTTAACGGCACTTTACTTTGAAATTTTGAATATTGAACCATCCCATTTTTCCATTAAGGGTGAAAAAGAGGACATGTTCTTTCTATCAAACGGTCATATTTCTCCTGTTTTTTATAGTGTTTTAGCCCGAAGAGGCTATTTCCCAATCTCTGAATTAGCAACCTTCAGGAAAATGGGGTCCAGATTACAGGGACATCCTACGCCATCTCACCACCTACCCGGTATTCGGGTTGCATCAGGTTCTTTAGGACAGGGCCTTTCGGTTGCAGTGGGAGCAGCTTTAGCTAAAAAATGCAACAAAGATAACGGAATTGTTTATGTACTTACAGGTGATGGAGAGTTACAGGAAGGGCAAAACTGGGAAGCGATTATGTTTGCAGCTGCTAAAAAAGTGGATAATATAATTGCAATTGTAGATTATAATCAAAAACAGATAGACGGATCTACAAATTCTGTATGTTCTCTTGGTGATTTGGAAGCAAAATTCAAATCCTTTGGATGGAATGTTATTTCTGCAGATGGAAATAAAATGTCTGAAACCGTTCAAGCTTTTCATAATGCAAAATCATTGTTACATCAAAATACTCCAATAGTATTGTTAATGAAAACAGAAATGGGTATGGGTGTTGATTTTATGATGGGTACTCATAAATGGCACGGATCACCACCAAATGATCAACAAGCAGAATCAGCTCTTCTCCAAATACCTGTTACACTAGGAGATTACTAATTTCTAAAAGGTATGAAAATTATCTATAAATATATCATGAAAAGTTTTGTGGGACCTTTTGTCCTCACATTCTTTTTCGCTATATTTATTTTACTTATGCAATACCTTTGGAAGTATGTAGATGATCTTGTTGGAAAAGGATTAGAGATTACTATTATTCTCGAGCTTTTGTTCTATGCATCTGCTACATTTGTGGCTACTGCTGCACCACTTGCTATTTTGTTATCTTCATTAATGACCTTCGGTAATCTTGGTGAAAGGTATGAAATAGTAGCGATCAAATCTGCCGGAATCCCCATTAGTAAACTGTTTATTCCGCTACTTGCATTATCTGTAATCATTGGATGTTTTACTTTTTGGTTTGCCAATAATATCAGCCCAAAAGCATTTCTAAAGAGCAGAGCCCTTTTGTTAGATATTAGAGATACAAAACCGGCTCTAACTATTGAAGAAGGGGTTTTTTATGATGGTCTTGATAATTACGTGATAAGAATTGGAAAAAAGAACAGAGATAATGCCTCTATAGAAGATGTTCTTATCTATGATCATTCCCGAGGACAAGGTAATACAACCGTAACCTATGCCAAAAAAGGGGAAATGCAAATGACCAATGATAAAAAATACATGCTGTTTACTTTATATGACGGATTCTATTGGGATGAGAGCAGAAACAGTATCAATTCCGGAACTTCAAAATCAAAATATCCACTTGTTAGAGCTGTTTTTAAAAAACAATATAAAAGATTTGATATCTCCTCTTTCCAGTTTCAAAAGACTGATGAAGGGTTTTATCAAGGAAACAATCAATCATTACCGATTGCTGAACTACAGGTTAAGATTGATACTTTAAAAAAACAAATCAATATGATGGAGGAAGCTCCATCTGTTAATTTTTTCTCAAATCTATATTTCTATAACAATATCATCAAAAGTGATGACCAATTTAAGATCAATAAATCAAATGTTTTGACCTATACGTTTGATAGCTTGTCATTAGAAAAGAAAATTGAAGTAATGAATTTTGCCCAAATGGGAGCAGGTGGATTTATTAATGCCGTAAAATTTGCATATGATGATGTACAATGGAAAAATTTCAGTTTATGGTCTTTCCAGATTGAAGTTCATAGGAAGTTTACATTGGCAGTGGCTTGTTTGTTGTTCTTTTTTATTGGAGCACCTCTTGGGTCCATCATTAGAAAGGGAGGAATTGCAATTCCCCTGGTTGTTACTGTTCTGTTTTTTATTTTTTACTTTGTGATATCCATCATAGGTGAAAAAGTTGCTAAAGGAGAATTGATACCAGTTTATATGGGAATGTGGTTCTCAACGGCAGTATTGATCCCCATTTGTGCATTTCTATCCTATAAGGC
>JAEWUL010000204.1 GCA_023459435.1 Bacteroidota bacterium | reverse complement strand
CAGGATGATTGATAATATCTGGATCGGAAAAATAGATCTTTTCCATAATATAGGCACACCGGAACACAATTTGCTGGCGTGCAACAGATCCTCTTTCATAAAGATAAGCATAATATTCAGATTTTTGAAGAGTTGGAGATAAAACAGCATACTCAATACCATCTTTTAATACATCGAATAGATAAGATTGTGTGTTTTCTGCAATAATCTTATCCCGATTTATATTTGCAAAATCGTATTCAAAACAATAAATATACCGGTCTATAAATTCTGATTTTGTCATTTTGAAAAAAAATTGAGCGACAAAAATAGCTAAAATTCCTTTCATATCATTCCATTTTGTATCTTTGTACTTTAATTTCAGAATATGTATATCATTGGTATCGCCGGGGGATCCGGTTCAGGAAAAACATCGGTTGTTAAGAAAGTGATCCAAGCCCTATCATCAGATAAAGTGAGTGTTTTGTCTCAGGATGCTTATTATTGGGATAACGGACATTTGACGCAGGAGGAAAGGGAACAGATCAATTTTGATCATCCATCATCCATTGAATTTTCATTATTGGTAAATGATATCATTAAACTTCAACAGGGAGAAACGATTCAGATGCCCATTTATTCTTATGTAACATGTAGTAGGAGCAAAGAAACGAGCCCTGTAGAACCCGGGGAAGTACTTATTGTGGAGGGGATTCTCATCTTTACATGTCCTGAACTTTGTGATCTTTTGGATTTAAAGGTTTTTGTAGATACCGGAGCTGATGACAGGATCATTAGAATCATCCAAAGAGATGTGAATGAGAGAGGAAGAGGCTTGGACAAATCGATCAAACATTATGAAACGTATGTAAAACCGATGCATGAGATGTTCATTGAACCAACCAAAAGATTGGCAGATATTATCATCCCTGTTGGTGGTCATAATGAAAAAGGGGTAGATATACTCACTTCAAAAATCAAACAAACACTTGGAATTCTGGACTAAACAATCTTAGGGAAGATCCGTTCCGCATTAGCGGTTGTTTTTTGCATCACTTCGTGGATATCGGTTTCAAAAATAGTTGCTATTTTTTGAGCAATCAAAGGAATGTATCCACTCTCATTTTGTTTACCTCTATAAGGTTCAGGCGCTAGAAATGGAGCATCTGTTTCCAGCACAATATGATCCAGCCCAACCTCTTTTATCAGATCCTGAAGCTTATTCTTTTTGAATGTTACAACACCACTTATTCCTAATAGAAATCCATTATCTATCACCCATCTGGCTTCCTGAATTCCACCGGAAAAACAGTGAAAAACACCTGAAAATGGGGTTCCGTTGAACTTTTTTAGCACTTGTATTGCTTCTGAGAAACCATCTCTTACATGGATCGATAAAGGTAACTTCATATCAATAGCCCAGCCCAACTGTTGTTCAAAGGCAATCAGCTGATTATCAATGTAGGTTTTGTCGTGATAAAGATCAATACCAATCTCACCAATGGCTACCACCCTCTTATCAGAAATATGTTGCTCTAGTTTTTTTAATTCTGATTGAAAATCTTCCAGAACATCTGTTGGATGCAAACCGATCATCGGAAAAAGATGTTGTGGATACTTTTCTGCAGCTAAAAAAAGATCTGTTACCGTTTGAGACGATACACAAGGGAGCAACACTTTAGTCACATCAGCCTGGATAGATCTTGAAACAATTTCATCAAACGTAGAAGGATAATATTCTGGATAAAGGTGACTATGGGTATCAATAAAGCTCATATTTGATTTTTTAGTGCAAAAGTATTGAAAAATATCTATTTTATTCCAAAAAAAGTTAAAGTTATCCTCAAATTTTTTATCTTTGCAACCTATAAATTGAATTTTATCTGATTTTATTGCCCTATTTCAATTATCTACCTAAAAACTACACTTTTTTTATCAAATTAAAGCAACGATATTAAAAAAAATTCATCTATCTAATTGATAATATTAATTTTTAATGTTACTCTATTCCTGTTCATATATGAAAAAAAGATTTATTATTCCGTTTTTGCTACCCTTATTGATATTTTGCATCCATGTTACGAAGGCCCAAATTAGTGTTCAAAGCCCAAATGGATGGACACCAACCCAATTAATCAACAATGTTTTGGTATTACCTCCTCATATTTCAGGGGTTTATATCACCAACGGCACTTTTAATAATTTAGCAACTGCACTTCCCAAACAGCACCAGCTCCAAAATTGGAAGATTCACGAACGGACCCAATTATCCTGATTTTCCAATATCGAGTGGCATTGTAATGACAACAGGCGCCATAACAGTTGCACCCGGCCCTAACACATCCGGAAGCCAAACAAGTTCTATAGTTGATGGTGTTACGGATGCAGATTTACAATCATTGACACCAATAAATTTAGGTGGTTTAGCAAAATTGGAGTTTGATTTTTTTTCAATCTCCGGGGATGTTCAATTTGAATATATTTTTGCATCAGAAGAATATCCTGAATATGCATGTTCCAATTATAATGATGTTTTTGGTTTTTTTGTTACAGGGCCAAATCCTGTAACCGGTGTGATTGAAACATGGAATATTGCCTTGATTCCTGGGACGACCCTCCCTGTTACGATCAATAATCTCAACTCTGGTTCTGTTGGGGCTTCAGGAAATCTTTCCAACTGCACCCCACCAGCAGGAAGTCTAGCCTATTCCAGTTTTTATTGCAATGTACCTACCGGTACTGCAGGGATTCAGTTTGATGGTTTTACCGTAATTCCCGCCAATAGCCCTCATGCCATTGATGGTCAAAGATCGGGGCTATTAGCCAAAACCAGGGTTGCTTATTGTCAGGATTACCACATGAAATTAGGTGTAGCGAATGTCTCTGATAACTCCTACGACTCAGGTGTATTTATCAAAGAGGGTAGTTTTATGGCACCCACTATAGAAACCAATCATAATTTTACATTGAATAACAATGACACTTTGATAAGAGCCTGTAACAGAGACACTGTTTTGTTCAATCTTTCCAGACGCGACCCCAGCAGACCATATGTTTTTACGCTCAGCAACAACAATATCCCGAACCCGGGTGTGGTTCTAAATCAGGATTATGAGATCTACTATATTCATCCTTCTACGCATCAATTTACACAAATGACTACCAATGAAGCCATTTTTCATATCCCTGCAGATTCTTTAAGTACCTATATGGTGATCAAAGTACCGGAAACCGCTGTTTTTGCACCGGGGGAAGTGAAAACACTTAAATTGCTTATCACTTTAGAAACTTGCTCCTTTGAGGATCCAAGACTCGATACTCTAACCTATTACCTTCGGGATAACTTTCCCATCATTTTAGAGGATCAGATCATCAATAGTTGTGATCAGGTCAATTCCATACAAGTAAATGAAACCGGAGGAGGCGCTATTCACAACATCACTTGGATCCCTTCCACTCATTTGGCTGAAACCAATACATTATCTCCCAACTGTACCATCACGGATTCTATTGTGTACACTGTAATTGCAACTGACGACATCAATTGTAGAAGAGATACTGCTACTATTACAGTTAATGTGACAGAGATGCCACAAGCATCTTTTTTAGCGGATAAAACAACAGGGTGTGCTCCTTTAACAATCCGATTTACTTCTACTACTGTTCCTGAGTTTGCCAGTTTTATGTTTATTATTTCAAATCAGGATGGTACGATCAGTGACACTTTGTATGATGAATCTTTTTCCTATACATTTGAAACACCCGGATACTATAATGTATCCTATTTTGCCAAAACTGCTGATGTGGGAAGTTGTGAAGACTGGATCATAAACGAGAATTATATTTTTGTTTCGGATTTCCCGGTTGCAGATTTTATTTTTAATCCCTCTGAGCCCACCAATGGCAGGCCAATCAACTTTTCCAATGAATCGGAAGGTGAAAATATTACCTCTTTCTTCTGGAGTTTTGGGGATGGTTCCTCGAGTGTTTCTGAAAATCCTACTCATTCTTACCACATCACCAGTGATGAAACTTTTAATGTATTGCTGAAAGTAACCAACCAATATAATTGCTCCCATGATACAATAAAAACAATTACTGTAGTGGACAATTATGCTTTTTATGTACCTAATTCATTCACGCCTAACAATGATGGGGTCAACGATCTGTTTTTACCTAAAGTGAATGATGTTTTAAAGTATCATCTGGTGATCTATAACCGCTATGGTGACGTGATTTTCCAATCAATAAACCCCGAAGAACCTTGGGACGGTACACGTGATGGCGTTAAAATCCCTGCTGGAGTCTATACATGGGTGATCACGTACCTCAAATACTCCCAACCAGAAACAGAATTTAGAAAAATTGGAACTGTGACGTTGGTGAGGTAATAGACTTAGGCCTACAGACTTTATTGATTTTTCGATTTATTGGGATTCAAAAATGGATTGCAATTTATTTAAAGGGATCACAGTGTTGAACAGTGTTGAACGGTGTAAATCTGGTTAAGCTGTGTCATCAGTCTCCTATTAAGAATATAATATTCAGAAGATCAGTAAGATAAAAATTTTAATCATTTTTTTTCAGTTATAGGTCAATAATTCAAAAAAAAGTTGTATTTTTGCACCCTCAAACAACGAGCGGTGCTGTAGCTCAGTTGGTAGAGCAACGGACTGAAAATCCGTGTGTCGGCAGTTCAATTCTGTCCAGCACCACAAAAGGCCTGAACAAACGTTCAGGCCTTTTTGTTTCTTTTAACTGAACAGATCCTATAAAATCATATTTATGAGAAACTGCTTGGTAGAGATTACTTTTTATTTAGAATCTGTAATAAATATTCATTGATTAGCGTTTCCAGTTGATCAGAATTAATGATCTCTTCCCCTTGCATATCTAATATTTTAATATTCATGTACCTAGATTGACCCTTTCCCAAATTGGCAATTTTTTCCTTGTTGTTTTTTTCATCACTTGTATAACAAATTGAAAAGCCATCCTCCTCTTTTGTCATCACTCCATCATGTAATATAAGTCTCAACTTTTGCTTGATACCGGGGATCTTAATTTTTTCCCAAACAATGATTCCCCCTGTTCCCTGTGGGTTACCAAATGTTCTGGTAAAAATTCCTTTTACCTGTTCCAGGTCTCCTTGTGTAACTGTAAATGTT
>JAEWUL010000203.1 GCA_023459435.1 Bacteroidota bacterium | reverse complement strand
GAGTACAAAAATATGAAAAAAAACTTTATTAAAAGTAGTTTCCCCTTTTTTTTGTATATTTTTATCAATTAACATTTTACCTTATTGGTGATGATACGGTTCATTCTTAAGAATAGTGAAAGTTCGGTACAATTGTTCCACAAATATCAAACGGGTCATCAAATGTGGAAATGTCATTTTAGATAATGATATTTTTCTATCTCCTCTATTGTATACATCATCGCTAAATCCATAAGCACCCCCTATCACAAACAGCAACGATTTTTTTCCGCTATTCAATCCTTGCTGGATAAATTGAGAAAAAGAAACGGAACTATTCTCCTTCCCATTTTCATCTAAAAGGATGACAAAATCAGTGCTTTCCATTTTTTTAAGGATCAATTCTCCCTCTTTTTTCTTTTGTTCAGTTATTGAAAGCGCTTTAGTATTTTTTAAATAGGGTATTGATATCGTTTCAAAAGGATTATAAAATTGAATTTTTTTGGTATAAAAATCGATTGCTTTCTGAAACATGTCGGCATCCTCTTTCCCAATATAGAGTAGTTTTATTTTCACGATTCTTGAATTATTTAGCTAATTTTTCCCCAATAATTATTTTTATTCAACAACGTAATCAGGTAATCCCTGATCGGTTTATTATGAGATTGTATGATTTCAGGATCTTCATCGAGTAATTCTGCTGCCAGCTTTCTCGTAAAAGAGACGAGCTTTTCATCCTGAATCAGGTCTGCGAGTTTGAAATCCAAAACGCCACTTTGCCGGGTACCCTGAATATCTCCGGGGCCCCTTAACCTTAAGTCAATATTGGCAATCTCAAAGCCATCATTCGTTGCCACCATGGCTTGCAATCTTTGTTTGCTATCTGAGCTCAACTTATTTCCAGCCATTAAGATACAATAGGATTGATCTGCTCCACGCCCTACTCTTCCCCTTAACTGATGCAATTGTGAGAGTCCAAATCTTTCTGCATTCTCAATCACCATAACAGTAGCATTGGGTACGTCAATTCCCACTTCAATTACAGTGGTCGAAAGTAAAATTTGTGTTTTATTTTTCACAAAAAGTTGCATCCCCTGATCCTTATCATCAGACTTCATTTTCCCGTGTACAACCCCTACAGCGTATTGAGGATAAGGAAAATGGTGGCTCATCAGATCGTAGCCGGCCATTAAATCGAAAAGATCCATCTTTTCCGATTCTTTGATGAGCGGGTATACTACAAAAATCTGTCTCCCTGCTTCAATCTGTTTGCGCATAAAACCAAAGAGGGATAACCGATCTTTTTCAAATAACAGTTTCGTGATAATGGGTTTTCTCCCCTTAGGTAACTCGTCAATAACAGAAATATCAAGATCACCGTATACCGTCATCGCCAATGTTCTTGGAATTGGGGTAGCTGTCATTACTAAAATGTGAGGAGATATCTCGTTTTTCTGCCACAATTTGGCACGTTGTTCCACTCCAAACCTATGTTGTTCATCAATCACTACCAATCCTAAATTTTGAAATTGAACACCATCTTCAATCAAAGCATGTGTCCCAATCAGAATATCAATAGTTCCATTTTGCAACTCCTCAAATAGTTTCTTTCGAGCTGCCATTTTTGTAGAACCGGAAAGGTATGCCACAGTAACAGGCATATCTTTAAGAAGTTTTTTTATGGATTCATAATGCTGAGTGGCCAGAATCTCTGTTGGAGCCATTAAACAAGACTGAAATCCATTATCTTTGGCAATCAACATCACCAATAATGCGGTAATTGTTTTTCCGCTTCCAACATCACCTTGTAAAAGCCGATTCATCTGTTTTCCACTTCCAACATCGGATCTTATCTCTTTGATAACCCTTTTTTGCGCATTAGTCAAATCAAATGGTAAATAATTTTTATAGTAGGTATTAAAAGTATCTCCGACAATCTTAAAAGGGAATCCGACGCTTTTTGTTGTATTGATTTGCTTAATTTTTAATAATTTAAGCTGTGTAAAAAAAAGTTCATCAAATTTAATCCTTAATTTTGCTCTGGATAACATTTCGTTGTCTTTAGGATAATGGATCTGTTCCATCGCATCCTTTAACCTGAGCAATTTTAATTTTTCAATATAATTAACAGATAATCTTTCGGGAATCATCTCTTTGATTTGATGAATAAGTGTGATCATCAATTTGGCAATAGTTCTGGAATCCAAACCCCCTTTTTTGGCTTTTTCGGAAGTGTTGTACAAAGGCTGAAAAGCTAAAGAGACAAAACTTTCTGAATGAGCCTGAGGATCAAGCAAGTCAGGATGTGTTATTTGCCATTTATGATTAAACAGGGAAGGTTTCCCAAAAACGATGAAGTTTCTTCTCTCTTTCAAGAGATCCTCCACCCATTTGATGGAGTTAAACCAAACCAACTCGATTTTGCCGGTTTCATCCTGAAACTGAGCAACCAACCTTTTGGAAAACTTTTCTCCCAGCACCTCGTAAGAAGTGATCCTTCCAGTGAATTGAAGATATGCTCCATCAGAATGAATATCTTTGATTTTGTATATCTTGGATTTGTCAACATGACGATATGGGTAGTACTGGAGTAAGTCGTTATAGGTAAAGATTTCAAACTCTTTCTTAAACAATTCCGCTTTTTTAGGACCAACACCTTTAAGGAATTCAATGGGGGTGTCGAGAAGATTAACAGTCATCATGACGCAGGTATTTAGTGTGCAAATATATAAAAAAAATCGTGTATTTTTGCAGAAAAATTGTATGCAATTGATTTGGAAGCGGGTTTATGGATGGATTGCTCAGGGAGTAAAAACGAGTCTTAAGATTTTTAAGATCATGATTCCTGTTACCATTATCGTGAAAATACTCCAGGAAACTGGTGCTATTGTGTATGTTGGAGATGCTTTATCTCCATTAATGAGCTGGATGGGTTTACCCGGTGAAATGGGTTTAGTATGGGCATCTGCTATGATTGGCAATATTTTTGCGGGAATGGTTGCTTATTTTTCAATAAGTTCACCACTTACTGTTGCTCAGATCTCTGTATTAGCAACCATCATACTGATCGCTCACTCCTTACCTATTGAGTTGGCTGTTACCCGAAAAGCAGGGGCCAAAGTGATTCCACTTTTTTTAGTCCGTTTTGTTTTTGGTTTTATTGCCGGAGTTCTCCTTTTTCAAATCTATAATCTTTTCCAGTGGCTGGATCACGATCCCGGCATCATCAATCAACTGGTCCTTTCGAGCAAAAATGGATCTTTCGGAATGTGGATCTTAACAGAACTCAAAAATTATGGCGTCATATTCCTGATGATTACCGCACTGATCATCCTTTTGGATATCTTGAAAAAGATCGGTGTCATCGATTTGGTTAACAAAGGATTACATCCCGTTTTAAAAGTATTGGGGATTGGGAAAGAGGTGATCCCCATCACCGTTTTTGGCATAACCCTGGGTCTGGCTTATGGAGGTGGATTGATTATCAACGAAGTGGAAAATAACCAGTTGCACAAGAGAGATGTTTTTTACGCCCTGCTTCTGATGTCTTTAGTTCATAGTTTAATTGAGGACTCGCTGCTGATGATCTCCATAGGAGCTCACTTCTCGGGTGTCTTCATTTTTCGTCCCCTTTTCGGGCTATTGATCACTTTTATTTTCGTTACCATCACGAAAAAATGGAGTGAAGAAAAAATGAATCGATGGTTTTATGCAAAAATGAATTAAGATATTTATACCCAATGGAACCCATTATTTTACATATAGAAACAGCTACGGAGAATTGTTCCGTTGCACTATCCCAGGGGGAAAAACTGATCGGAATCATTGAAGAATCTAAAGGATTATCACACGCTGAAAAACTGATCCCTTTTATCGATCAGCTTCTTCAAAAAGCTGAATTAAAACCTTCAGATTTGAATGCGATTGCTGTCAGTATTGGTCCCGGTTCTTACACAGGATTGAGAATCGGTGCTTCTACGGCTAAAGGGTTGTGTTATGCTCTGGATATTCCCATTATCACTGTTCCCACTTTATTGAGCATCGCCATTGGTACTTTGGAGGATAAGTTTGACTATGAAGCTCCTTTCCTGGTTGCACCCATGATTGATGCCAGAAGGATGGAGGTTTATACCGCGTTATATAATGCTGAATGGGAACTCAAAAATGAGATCCATGCCGAAATCATCGAAGAGGATTCTTTTTCGGAAATTTTAAAATATAACCGAATCATATTCTGCGGAAACGGGATGCCTAAATGTAAAGAGATCTTTTCCAAACACGCAAATGCACTCTTTTCTGACGCCCCTTTATCTGCAAAAAATATGATCAAGCCTGCATTACAAATGTTTGACAATGAACAATTTGATGATGTTGCCTATTTTGAACCTTTCTATTTAAAAGAGTATTTACCCGGAAAATCAGTTGTAAAAGGATTACGTTAATCGTATGGAAGAGCAAGAAGAAGAAAAAAAAATCACGAGGATTCTGGTCCTGGCAGATCAAACCGAATATGGAAATAGTG
>JAEWUL010000202.1 GCA_023459435.1 Bacteroidota bacterium | reverse complement strand
GCCCAGGGGATGCAACCCATCATCGGTTATAATTACGGAGCCAAATTGTATCAAAGAATGTGGGAAGCGTATAGAATTACCGTTTTTTGGGCTTCCGTCACTGCTGTGATATCATGGGTTTTTGCCCTTGCTTTTCCTCAAACCATTGCAAAAGCTTTTACAAATGATCCTGAAATGATTCATCAAACAGCCCGGGGTATCAGACTCTATTTTCTGGCTTTTCCTTTGATCGGCTTTCAGCTGATTACATCCCATTTTTTTCTCTCTATTGGTAAAGCAAAAATCTCAATATTCTTATCCTTATTCAGACAAGTGATCATTCTCCTCCCCATTTTGCTTATCTTTTCTCCTATCTGGAAAGTAAATGGCGTTTGGTTAAGCGAACCAGTATCATCTACCATTTCAATGGCATTGGCCATTTACATCATGTACAACTGGTATTCCAAACAGAAGTGGAAAACCGTCCGTTTTTAAAATTATATTATCTTTGTAGATTCATTTTTCATTAAAAACGCTATGTATTTAGATTCAAAAATATTTATAAGCGCAGAGCACAAGCTTTCTGAAATCATCAAGGAGAACCCCTTAATATTGCTGGTTGTTGAAAATTTTGGTATTTTCGACATTCAGAAAGAGATCTCCATTGCCGAAATCTGCCATCAAAACAATATCAACCTTGCTCTCTTTATTCAGATCTGTAACCTCCATAATGGCTACTATATCGATCCTTCTACTGAATATCAAAAGGATGATCTTGAAACGATTATTTCATATCTTCAGAATACTCACCATTATTATATTCAGGAAAAATATCCCGAAATATTGGGTGATATCAAAAAGCTTCACCTCTTTTCACAACTGGAAATTCTTAAAATTATTGAACAATATTTTGAAGAGTATTTTGATGAAGTAAGAGATCACATGACCTATGAAGATCAGGTGGCTTTCCCCTATTTTAAAAGTTTGATCCATCAGCAAAAAAATACTAAAAAAGACTATTCTACCAGCACCTATACAGAACACCATACCGATATAGAATCTAAACTGGACGCATTAAAGGAACTCTTTATTGAACACATCCATATAAATGCACCTAACAAACTGAGAAGAAAGATCTTAAACGATCTCTATGAATTAGAATTTGAACTCTATATCCATTCCACTATAGAGGAACTCATTCTGATCCCATTGGTTGATAAAATCGAAAAGGGAGGGTAACATGGAAAAAAAACGGAAAAATGTGGCTATCATGGAGAACGCTCCTATCGTTCGGGAAGGTGTTCAGATCTTACTCCAGAAATCTCACCTCTTTATCAAAACAATCCTGATCAAAGAAGTTGAAAATCTGCATATTCACGCTGATAGATTGAAAATTGATGTGATCATGATCAATCCAAATCTATTGGTTAACAGATTAAAATATTTTACTCAGATTAAAAATAACTTCCCGAATATCAAATGGATCGCTCTTTCGTATACCATTTTAGAAAAAGAGATCCAATCCTTTTTTGATGAAACAATTCCCATCAACGATAGTTTTGAAACCATCACACGTAAAATCGAATACTTTTTAGCGCATACAGATAAGGAACATGTTCAAATCTTGACAGATCGGGAACAAAATGTCCTCAAGGAGATTATCAAAGGACACTCCAATAAGGAGATCGCAGATCAACTCAACATCTCAATCCATACCGTTATGAGTCACCGGAAAAACATCTATCAAAAAACGGATATCAAAAGCCAGGCAGGTTTAACCGTATATGCCCTGACTCATAATATCGTGACGCTGGAAAACATGTAGCCTCTCCCATACAATCCCATCACGATTCCCAAAAATCACATACCAAACAACTGCTTTAATGAAAAGATCCAAATGATCCGTTTCGATTAGTAACTTCATGTTGTCCAGGATTAGGATTGATTTGAAGCGTTTTGGTACTACTCCCCTTTCATTAATCGTATAAACGGATTGAAATAAAATTCTGATTTGGCAACTACACCCGACAACCCTTTTCCGCCTGTTTTGGATCGTTTGATTGATGCAAACATCCCTTTTTCCAGTGCTTCAAATAGGCCCTCTTTAACCATATTATCCAACAAATCATGGGCGTCATTCAACACTTTAGCAGCTCTGTTTCTGATGATTCCTCCCTCTTTATATTCCACTTCATCCCCAATATTTTTCATATTGCTGAAGATATATTTGGCATTTTCAATCGCCAGATATCGATCCGACATAAAAGGAGTATGTACCGCTTCAGTAATCATCCCTAACAGTTGCAATCCTTGTCCGGTCCATATCGCAATTTGGTTAAAAAGGGCATCCTGAATTTGACCACGGAAGATATTTCCCGTCATAAATTTGGTAGGAGGCATATATTTTAGAGGGGCATTCGGGAATATTTCACGCGTCATCTGGGCTTGTGCCAGTTCATATAAAAACCCATTTTCCAGTTCTGGATCCATTTCAAAAGCATGCCCTAACCCCATCTGTTCCTCAGGTAATCCTGCTAATAATGCCAATTGTTCATTGATCAGATCAGAAGCCAATACCGTATGTGCTTCTTCAAATGCATCTGCAGTTGTTAAATAGTTATCTTCACCCGTATTGATGATCACACCCGCAAATCCGTTGATCATCCTCGAAAAATATTGATCAATCAGTGTTCTCTGTGGATTAATATCTCTAAAAAGAATTCCGTATAAAGCATCATTCAACATGACATCCAATCGCTCCAATGCTCCCATTGCCGCGATTTCAGGCATACATAAACCGGAACAATAGTTACAAAGACGAATATATTTCCCTACCTCTTCACCAACTTCATCCAGTGCTTTTCTCATGATTTTGAAATTCTCCTGAGTCGCATAAGTCCCTCCAAACCCCTCTGTAGTAGCACCATAAGGAACATAGTCCAGCAAACTCTGTCCTGTTGTTCTGATCACCGCAATAATATCTGCCCCCTGACGAGCTGCTGCCTGAGCCTGAATCACATCTTCAAAAATATTTCCCGTAGCAACAATCACATAAATATACGGTTTTGCACCCTCCCCTAGGGTATTGAGGTACTCATTACGACGAGCCACATTTCCTTTAATTCTTTCTATCGCAGCATCAATATAAGGTTGAATCGCTTTTTGCACTGCATCGAAAGGATGAGCAGGCAACTGTGTAATAGTAAGCTGATCAGAAGCAATTTTTTCAGCTATTTGCTGCGGATTCAGGCCTGTTTCTAAAATGGCATTTCCCATAAAATAGAGCACACCCTGACCTAAAACGCCATTCTCATGAATCTCATTTACCACAACATTGGGAAGTGGTACATCATTCTGATCATCACCATCAATACCAATTAAACGACACAAAGTACGTTCAACGGCTACTGTTGAATAGTTTTCAACGAACTTTTGTACATCCAAGGCGATCTCTCTGGCCAACCCTTTAGCAGCATCTACTTTATTAAAATCTAATCCTAACTTACTGTTTCTCATTATATTATAAATTTAAATATTTGTTTTAAAATGATTTGCAAGCCTAAAAGAAATGAATGAATATCACATTTTTCCAATTCTTTTAAAACGATCGCAAAATTACAGAAAAAAAGTGTAAAAAGGGGATTCCATTTTATGAGAATCATTATTTGGGCATTCCCCCTCGCTAACGCTCGGGGTCGGGCTTTTTCCGGGGTCCGCTATCGCTCCCGTACTTCGCTGCACTTCGCTTAACCAAATCGATCCCATTTCAGAACATCGATCCCGGCGCTCGTTCCAGCTCGTACCGCCTTCGGCGCCCTCCAAATCCCTAATGCAAAAAAACCGCATCCGCGGTTTTGGGTCTTGGGTATTGGGTTTGGGTATTGGGTTTTGGGTATTGGGTTTGGGTATTGGGTTTTGAGCTCGAAGTATATTGTTCTGAGAAAGTGTGGAAAATCGAAATTGCAAATAGTTCATTCATCGTCATTTGTAAAACCTTAGTTTTTTAATGCAAACTGTATCCACATCTTTTCGGAACAAGGGCTGAATGTACGTGCCGTAAGGGATTGCGTGACAGTTTCCTGTCAAATCGTTATGCAGTTTGAGCGAATTACAACCTTTGAAATTGAGCACTTTCCATTCCTTATACAAAGTGTTCGGTGCTGGATTTTTTTTATTTAATTCGTTTATTTGTTATTTCAAAAATCATAGGATAAAGCGTTTCAATACCATTCCATTTCATTTCATATTTTACAGGTATACCATTTTCATCATAAGTAAAAGACCAAGTTGTTCCACTATTTACATTTTTTGTTAAATTATTAAGCGACAGTTCTCTTGCAAAACCTGTTTCACCTCCCATTCCAATGAAAGGATCATAAACAATCAAATAGTCTATTCCAAAGTTAGGTTTTGAACCATTATCATATTCATAAAGATATTCAATCTCTTCATATTCTCCTTCAATGGGTTCTCCAAAAGTATCTAGCTTAGGAACTTTATAGATGTGTTTTATTACATTTCCTTTATTGTCATAAACAATGGTGTTCGTTTCAAATGGTTCAGTAACATCATTATAGATGCTTACCATTCTATTGTTTTCATAATGAAAATTTTTATATCCTATCATAGAACCATTTTTCCATGTTTCTGCCCTAATAAGCTTACCCTGTGAGCTATAGAATAAGTTAATATCGTAACTGAACTGAAAATACGTTGAGTCTTGGACTCGGATTTTTGAGACAAGTCCGTTTATATATTCAAACTCATCTACATATTTTAAATCACGCACTTGATTATTCTCAATTATTTTTCCTGTAGTAAGGCG
>JAEWUL010000201.1 GCA_023459435.1 Bacteroidota bacterium | reverse complement strand
ATATTTTACTGATAACAAGAGCACTATTTGTTCCTCCAAATCCAAATGAATTGGAAAGGATATGTTTTAATTCTTTATCGATCCTTTTATTGGTAATAAAAATAGACTCGCTATATTCATCGGGTTCTTCAAAATTGATGTTAGGAGCAATAAAATTGTTTTGCATCATCAAAATGGAATATACGATTTCGCTGGCACCAGCCATCCAACATTCATGACCTGTCATTGATTTTGTGGAGCTTACAGGAATATTTTTCCCGAATATTTTTGCGATAGCCATTGCTTCAAAACCATCACCCATAGGGGTAGAGGTGGCATGAGCGTTGATATAATCAATTTCTTCAATTTTTACCTGACTATCAAGAAGTGCCATCATCATGGCACGATAAGATCCTTCATTAGTAGGTTGTGAGATATGAGCTCCATTGGATGAGAATCCATAACCTTTTACTTCAGCAAGTATTGTTGCCCCTCTAGCAATTGCATGTTCATACTCTTCTAAAACCAAAGAAGCAGCACCACCACTGGGTACCAGTCCATCTCTGTTTTTATCAAAGGGTCTTGAAGCTTTGGTAGGTTCATCCACTCTTACAGAAAAGGCACTTAATGCATCAAAGCTTCCCATAGAGTATGCATTGATCTCTTGAGCGCCTCCACATAAAACCATCTCTTGAAGTCCACTTTTGATCAAATGGTATCCTAATCCGATAGCATGTGATCCACTGGCACAGGCAGCACTTACGGTTAAATTGATCCCTTTTAACTTGTAAATTGTGGAGAGATTCATGGTGACAGTGGAATTCATCGATTGAAAAATGGCTCCGGAACCTAAAAGCATGGTATCTTTTTTCAATTTCATGAGTTCATGTGCTTCAATAACCGCTTTGGCAGAGCTATCATTGCCGTACAAAATTCCGATCTCATTGTTTTCTAGGTAATCAGCATCAATCTGAGCTTGTTTAAAAGCTTCTTCGGTAGCCACATAGGCAAAAATTCCCTCTTCTGCTAATCCGGCTCTTAAACGTCTATCTAATTGTCCTTTTAAATTGGGTACTTCCAGAATTCCAGTAAGGGGTGACCTATAACCCATTTCTGTACGTAATGGTTCAATTCCAATACCTGATCTACCTTCGTAGAGGGATTCTTTCACTTCCTCTTTGTTTTTCCCGATACAGGAGTAAATTCCCATTCCTGTTATAACAACTCTTCTTGTTTTCATTCCAATATTCAATATTAAGTGTATAAACCTCCATTAATTGAGATCACTTCACCCGTGATATAGGATGCTTTATCTGATGCCAGGAATGCAATGGTTTCAGCAACCTCTTCCACTTTCCCAAAACGTCCCATGGGGATGAGTGTTTTTAACTGGCTCTCATCAAGTTCTGCAGTCATATCCGTTTGAATAAAACCAGGAGCTACAGCATTCACCGTAATCTTTCGGGCGGCAACCTCTTGGGCCAATGCTTTTGTAGCCCCAATGATGCCCGCTTTGGCAGCACTATAGTTGGTTTGACCAGGCAACCCCTTTATTCCGGATAATGAAACCACATTGATTACCCTTCCATATCTCTTAGTTAACATTGATTTTAACAATCTTCGTGTAACGTAGAAAAAGCCATTTAAATGGGTGTTGATGATCTGATGCCAGTCTTCATTATTCATGAAAATCATAAGGTTGTCTTTCCGAAATCCAGCATTGTTAACCAATATTTCAATATATGCATTTGGATGGGTGGTTTCCCATTCCATCAAAGCCTGATCAACTGCTTTTTCATCTGAAACATCAAAAGGGATCAGTTCCCCGTCCCCACCTTGTACCTTTATCATTTCTAAAGTTTCCAAGGCAGCCTGTTCATTTGATTGGTAATTGATCAGAACATGATAGCCCATCTTACTGATAGACAAAGCAGTTGCTCTGCCAATACCTCTTGAACCTCCAGTTATTAATGCGTATTTCATAGGTTTTTTTGGATTAATCTATAGACATTAAATAGTTTTTCATTTTTAAAATCTCCTCATGTTTGGTGGTGTCTTCCACAAAAACAGGAACGATTTTTCTCAGTTTTTGGTACATTTCATGAGTTTTTGTAGCCATTTTGGAATGATCTTCGACAAACTCATATGCCTGAATGATGGCAATAAAATGGATAGCCAACACTTCAAAACTATTATCGATAACCCTTTTTGTAAATAGTGCCGTATTGGTTCCCATGCTTACAATATCTTGATTGTCATTGTTGTTAGGAATACTGTGAACATAATTTGGGAATCCCAGTGTCTGGTTTTCAGCTGTTGTTGAAGTAGCCGTAAACTGCATGGCTTGCATCCCTAAATTTAAACCTAAAATACCCAGATTTAAAAATGGGGGGAACTTGTCATTAAGTCTGGAGTTCAATAGGTAATTTAATTGTCGTTCCATAAGCATAGATAAACGGATCACCGCAATCTTAACCTTATCCATCTCTAATGAAATGTAGTCCCCATGGAAATTCCCACCATGGTAAACACTTTGTGTTTTATAGTCAACTACTGGATTGTCATTTGAAGAGTTGACCTCATTAAGTACGGTTGTTTCTGCATGGGCAAGTGTATCTAAAATGGGACCTAATATTTGAGGAATACATCGTAGAGAGTAATACTCCTGAACTTTTTCAACCAGAACATCTTCATTTGGTGTGTTTTCATAGTAGTTTTTTGATCTGAAACGGATCATTTGACTGTCATGTAACAGATCTTCCATGCTTTGAGCAACGATTTGTTGTCCAACATGTCTTTTTTTGGAATTTAAAATGGTAGAATAGTGATCATCACAAGAGTTGACCACTTCATTGGTCATTACAGAAGCCAGAAGTGCCAGATCAAAAAGTTTTTTGGCATAAACAAGATTCACCACGCTGATACCGGTCATTACGGAAGTCCCATTGATCAAAGCTAATCCTTCCCGGATATGAATCTCCAGTTTAGGGATTTTAAGTTCATCCAAAACCTCTTTTGTATCACGAATCTGATTATTATAACGAACCTTACCTTCTCCGATCAGTGAAAGGGCCAGATGAGCCAGTTGTACAAGGTCTCCGCTTGCCCCGACACTTCCGTGTTGATATATAATAGGATAGATCTCATGATTGATAAACTGATCCAGAATGTGAACGGTAGAAGGGTGTACCCCGGAACAACCCTGAAGCAAGCTAATCAATCTACAAAGCATTGCTGCTCTGACATATTTGTCTTCTAATGAATCACCTGTCCCAGTACAATGACTCCGGATGAGGTTGTATTGAAGGTTTTTCAGCTCATGTTCAGGGATTTTATATTGGGCCATAGGACCGAAGCCGGTGTTAATACCGTAAATTAGTCTATTTTTGGAAAATTCTTCCAAAAATAGGTAGTTTTTATTAAGTTCATCAAGAGTTTCATTAACAAATTGAAACTCCTCATTTTGAAAAATGATCTTTTGAAGATCAGATAGATTTAAAAAGTTCCCTTGAAATGTCATATAAGAGTCCAGGATGTTAATATTTTTTATATATAGTTCAATCAAATAATACAAT
>JAEWUL010000200.1 GCA_023459435.1 Bacteroidota bacterium | reverse complement strand
AAACAATGTTTTAGGTTGTGATAGTATTGTTTCTTTAGCCCTCCATATTCTGGATACAACGCTCCTTGTTGAGATGAATCCATCAGATTTTTGTGAGTCCGATTTTGTTGAATTGGTTGTTCAGGGTTTTTTTAACAATTATCAATGGAGTACCGGCGAAACTACAGATATTATTGAGGTGAATAAGCCAGGGACATACAGCGTTACAGCATCAAATGAGTATTGCGAAAATAAAGGAACATTTACAATTCAACCTTGTGACTACATCTTTTATATTCCAAACTCCTTTACTCCAAATGGAGATGGTTTAAATGATGCATTTTCAATAACAACGATTCATAAAACACAGATGGTAAATTTTAAAATCGTTATTTTTAATCGTTGGGGACAGAAACTATTTGAGTCCTATGATCCTGATTTCAGATGGGACGGAACATACAAAGGTCAGATGGTGGCTGCCAATCAAGTTTACACATATTTAATTGATTATCAATACATGGGTAAAGGAGCCAAATTTCTAAGAGGATCGGTTATTGTGCTGCAATAAGCGCTAAAACATGCTATGTAGGGATGGTTCCAGTAAGAAAACTGAATCCCAAAAAAAAAAACCATTCTTGTTTGTTTTATATAAATATTGTTGTATATTTACCCCCGAATTAAGGTTTAACGAAAAACAGTGGCAATGATACACAAAATACTACGGTTTTTTATACCACCGGATAATTGGAAACTCCCTGTAATCATATTGTTAGGGATCCTTTTTGGCCTTGGAGGATATATGTTTTATATTGCAAAAGCACATTCCTATTTGTCTGATTCACCCACAACATGCGTTAATTGTCACATTATGGCACCTCAGTATACTACATGGTTTCATAGTTCCCACAGGGAAGTGGCTGTTTGTAATGACTGCCATGTACCTCAGGATAATTTTTTCAGCCACTATTACTTCAAAGGTAAAGATGGGTTGAGACACTCCACGATTTTTACGTTAAGAACTGAACCTCAGGTTATTCATATCAAAGAAGCAGGTGTCAAAGTGGTTCAACAAAACTGCATCCGTTGTCATACAGATTTGGTAAATCCTGTTAATATGCAAAGAATGACCGGTTCATCAGAAATAATTACCAAAGAACGCCTTTGTTGGGATTGTCATCGTGAAACCCCTCATGGTCGCGTAAATAGTTTGAGCAGCACCCCTTATGCAAAGGCACCTGTTCCGGAAAGTCCTGTACCTGAATGGCTTAAAAAGTTTATAAACAAATAATCCCCTATTATGAAATCAATCAGAGAACAATTACAAACAAGACCCTGGTTAGGTTGGGTGCTGTTTTTTGTAACGATGGGTATCGTATTCCTATTAGGATTACTGGCATCCTCAATCATGGAAAGAAGAGCAGAAGCCGTTTTTGCTTATGCTCCAAAAGTGAAACTATCTCAGTTTGAACCCAGAAATGAAGTTTGGGGCGAAAACTTTCCTAAAGAGTTTCAATCCTATTACCAAACCGCAGATACCACATTCAGGTCCATGGATGGGGGAAATGTAATGCGTGATATGTTAGCAGAATACCCTGACATGGTGATTCTTTGGGCAGGTTATGCCTTTTCTAAAGACTACAACCAGGGGCGAGGTCACTTCTACGCCGTACAGGATGTGTGGAATACATTGAGAGTGGGCTCTCCTATGGGTGATGAGAAAAGCCCACAACCTAATACCTGCTGGACTTGTAAAAGCCCTGACGTGCCGCGCTTGATGAATGAGATGGGTATTGCGGAGTTTTATAAAGGAACATGGGAAACCAAAGGGCATCAGGTCGTTAATCCGATCGGTTGTGCAGATTGCCACGATCCTGAAACAATGAACCTGAGAATCTCCCGCCCTGCTTTAATCGAAGCCTATCAACGTCAAGGAAAAGATATCACCAAAGCAACACATCAGGAGATGAGATCCCTCGTTTGTGCTCAATGTCACGTGGAATACTATTTTGATAAAAAGAAAATTCAGGATGTCAACTATTTGACTTTCCCTTGGGATAAAGGTACTACAGTAGAACAAATGGAAGCATATTATGATGAGATACAGTTTACAGATTGGACTCACGGATTAAGCAGAACTCCTATGTTAAAAGCACAACATCCGGACTATGAAGTCTTTACAACAGGCATTCACTATCAAAGGGGCGTATCATGTGCAGATTGTCATATGCCTTTTGTGAGTGAAGGTGGACAAAAATACACCCATCATAAAATCCAAAGCCCTTTGAATCATATCTCTACATCCTGTTTGGTTTGTCATCGGGAAAGCGAAGAGGAGTTGAGAAATAATGTTTACGAACGACAAAAAAAGGTAAAAGAGATCAGAACTATTTTAGAAACGCTACTTGTGAGAGCACATATTGAAGCTAAAGTAGCCTGGGATGCTGGTGCTACAGAAAAAGAGATGGCGCCCATTCTGGCTCTCATTCGTCAGGCTCAGTGGAGATGGGATTATGCTGCTGCCGGTCATGGCAATAATTTCCACTCCCCACTTGAAGTGGCTCGCGTTATTTCTAATGGAATTGATAAGGCTCACAAGGCTCAATATGAGCTGCAAAAGGTTTTAGTAGCTCATCAAGTGAAATTACCTGTTGTAATGCCTGATATCTCAACCAAAGAGAAAGCACAGGCTTTCATCGGATTGAATATGAAACAACTTAAAGATGATAAGTCACAATTTATCAAAACAGTGATTCCTCAATGGTTACAAAAAGCTAAAGAGAGAGAAAGTAAGTACCCAAAAACTATTTTATAACTCGTGAATCTGGAAAACAAAAACTTTTGGTCTCAACCCTGGTCTTTTAAACAGGGGTTTCTCTTGGCATTCTCATTCTCATTTTTAGGTTTTCTCATGGAGATCACCATTAAAGGTGTTGAGGTTGCATTCCCTCCTTTCCCTGTTAATTTGATTTTTCTGGGATTCTTTATTACCATTTTTACTATTATTTATTTCGTTTTTAGAAAAAAAACGTGGATCCGCTTTTTTTCCTCTATTTCTGCTGCAATTCCAGCTATCGCTGTTTTTGTTGGTATTGTGTTGATTATGGGCTTGGTTCCACAACAGGAACAAGCTCCGCAATGGATCAAACAATTAGGGTTTAATCATGTATTGCATCACCTGATGTTTTATTGTTCCTTTCTTTACCTTATGGTTGTACTTTTGTTTACAGTTTGTAAAAGAGTTTATCCTTTTAGCTGGAATAATGTCAGCTTTATGTTCAATCATCTGGGGTTACTTGTCATTCTTTTAGGAGGTGTCTTTGGAGCAGGAGATATGTACCGGATTAAAATGGTTTGTGGTTATGGTCAACCCATTTGGTATGGTACTGATGACAAAGGAAAAATGTATGAATTGCCACTGGCACTCGAATTACAAGACTTCGATATAGAATTCTATGAACCTGAAATCGTCACATTGAATACAACAACCGGGAAACCGGTTGATCTAAAACCCAATCCAGATCTTTCATTATCCAATCACAAAAAGATCATTTTGAAAAATGATATCACTTTGATTGTAGATACATTGTATCTTCATGCTATGAAGATGAATCAACGCTATTATCCTATCGAGGCTGTAGGAAGTTCCACTGCAGCAAAGTTGAAAGTGATCCAAACATCAACAGGAAGTGTGATTAAAGAGGGATGGCTTTCAACAGAAACCTTCATGCAACCTTTTCAGGTACTCACTATTGATGATGAAACGACACTCTATTTGTCCTCACTTAAACCAAAAAAATACAGATCTGAATTGAAGCTGTTTACACCTGATATGAATCCTAAAAGCATCACACTGGAAGTGAATAAACCATATTACTGTAATGGTTGGAAATTGTATCAGGTGAGTTATGACCAAACCAAAGGAAAATGGTCTGAATATTCTGTCATTGAAG
>JAEWUL010000199.1 GCA_023459435.1 Bacteroidota bacterium | reverse complement strand
AAAGGTACTGCTTGTCACGTCCAAAATGCAAATGTGGTTTATAATGCAATCTCAGAACACCTCAATATTGGAGAAGGAGAAACAACTCCTGATGGTAAATATACACTCGAGTCGGTGTCTTGTCTTGGTTGTTGCTCTCTGGCCCCTGCTATGATGATCGGCGAAGATACCTACGGCAAACTGGATACCAAAAAAGCAATTGAACCTTTAAAGTAATTTAGACACTGAAAATAATTGGAAATATGGATAAACTTACCGTTAAAGTTGGACTAGGTAGTTGCGGAATCGCAGCGGGAGCGCAAAAAGTGTATAACCGTCTCGAATCTTTTCTTTATGACCATCCGGGCTCATTTGTTTTGGAAAAAACAAACTGTATTGGTATGTGTTATGTTGAACCTTTGGTTCATATTGAACAAAAAAACAACAACCTCATTTATGGTCGCGTAACCGAAACTAAACTGGAAGAGATTATAAATACTCATCTACACGGTGGCAAAGTCGTTCAGGATGCAGTAGTTTTCTCTGAAATATCTGATGCTCCTGAAAATCCATTTATTCAGTCTCAAGTGAAATGGGCTTTACGCAATTGTGGTATTATAAATCCTGAAGTTATTGACGAATATGAGGCTCGTGGTGGCTATCAGGCGATTTTAAAAGTGAAAGAGTGGACCTCTGAACAAATCATCAATGAGATTTTAAAAAGTGGTCTTCGTGGTCGTGGTGGTGGTGGATTTCCAACAGGAATCAAATGGCAACTCGCTGCAAAACAAATCAATGATACAAAATATGTCGTATGTAATGCTGATGAAGGTGACCCCGGTGCATTTATGGATCGTTCCATCCTGGAAGGAGACCCTCATGGGGTAATCGAAGGGATGATTATTGCCGGTAAAGCGATCGGTGCAACACATGGCGTGATCTACTGTAGAGCAGAATATCCTTTGGCGATCAAACGCCTTAAAATAGCTATTGAACAAGCTAAAGTTAAAAATTACCTTGGAACCAACATTTTTGGTATCGAAGGGTTTGATTTTGATTTATATATCAAAGAGGGTGCTGGTGCTTTTGTTTGTGGGGAAGAGACTGCTCTTTTAGCTTCCATTGAAGGTAAAAGAGGAATGCCAACTAAACGTCCTCCATTCCCTGCTGAAAAAGGGTTATGGGGATTTCCTACCAATATAAATAATGTGGAAACCTATGTGAATGTTCCTGCCATTATCTTAGCAGGTGCAGAAAAATATGCGGCTTTGGGCACCGATAAAGCGAAAGGAACCAAAGTGTTTGCCGTAACCGGTAAAATTGCGAAATCAGGCTTAGTGGAAGTTCCTATGGGAACGCCAATAAGCAAGGTAATCTATGATATTTGTGGAGGAGCTGCTGACGGAAATAAAATCAAAGCAGTTCAGTTAGGTGGCCCTTCCGGAGGGTGTTTACCTGCTCATCTTTTAGATACAATCATCGATTATGATGCCATAATTGCTACTGGTGCTATTATGGGATCAGGGGGTATGGTTGTGATGGATGAAACTACTTGTATGGTGGATGTTGCCAAGTTTTTCTTAACCTTTACTCAAAGTGAATCGTGCGGAAAATGTACCTTCTGTCGCGTGGGTACTTTGAGAATGTTGGAAATTCTGGATCGGATCACTAAAGGTCAAGGGGCTATTGAAGATCTGGAACTTTTGGAAGATCTTGCTTTAGAAATCAAAAACAACTCATTGTGCGGATTGGGTCAGTCAGCTCCAAATCCAGTTTTATCTACATTGAGGTATTTCAGAGATGAATATGAGGCTCATATCCTTGAAAAACGTTGTCCTGCCTTACAATGTACCGAATTGATCCGTTATGAAGTGATTGCTGATAAATGTATCGGATGTACTTTGTGCAAAAGAGCTTGTCCAACTCAAGCTATTGATGGTGAAGTTAAGAAAATCCATTTTATCCGACAAGAGGATTGTATCCGTTGTGGTGTATGCTTCCAAAAATGTAAATCTGACGCCATTTTAAGATATTAATATTAAAAAACGATCATTAATTGAAATCCAATGAGTGAATTAATCAATATAAAGTTAAACGGTAATAAACTAAAAGTTTCACCCGGTGAAACGATTTTAAATATTTGTCTGGAACAAGGATACGATATTCCCCATTTGTGTCATGATCCGAAATTGAAACCATTCTCATCCTGTTTCGTTTGTGTGGTTGAGATCAAAGGTTTTAAAACACATCAACCTTCCTGCTCAACTATAGTACAAGAGGGAATGGAGATCTTTACCGATACTCCTGAAGTGAGAAAATCGCGTAAAATGGCACTGGAGTTGATGTTAAGTAATCACTATGCAGACTGCTTAGCTCCATGTACTCAATCATGTCCTGCAGGAGTGGATATTCAAGGGTATGTTTCCTTAACCGAAAAGGGGTTGTTTCAACAAGCAGTTGAATTAATCAAGGAAACGAACCCATTACCAGCTATTTGCGGTCGTGTGTGCGTTAGGCCATGTGAGGATAAATGTCGAAGACAATATACCGATGATGGATCTCCTGTTGGAATCGATTACCTTAAAAGATTTGTTTCTGACTTCGATTTGGTTTCTGAATCTCCTGTTACACCAAAGGTTAAAGAATCCACCGGAAAAAAAGTGGCGATTATTGGTTCCGGCCCTGCCGGATTGACCGCTGCTTATTACCTTCAAATTGAAGGGGTTCAGGCTGATATTTATGAAAAAGCGGAAGGAGTAGGAGGGTGGTTGCGTTATGGAATCCCTGAATATAGACTCCCGAATGCTATTGTTGATCAGGAAGTGGCCAATATTACCAAACTAGGAGTTCAGATCTTTACCAATCAGGAGTTGGGAAGAAATCTTCAATATGAAACCTTAGATCAAAATTATGACGCTGTTTTCTTGTCAATTGGTGCTCAAAATGGTGATTTACTGGGAATTGGTGAAAAACCTGCCCCAAATCTGATTTCAGGTATCGATTTTTTAAAGAATAATGCCCTAACCAATAATGATACAGACCTATCCGGAAAACGTGTCGTTGTTGTTGGTGGGGGAAATAC
>JAEWUL010000198.1 GCA_023459435.1 Bacteroidota bacterium | reverse complement strand
GGCATATTCTGCAAAATGATCTGCTCCATTTTCCACTTTTTTATATGCTAACAGGATCGATCTGGAGGCGTTCACTACTCCTCCATTTCCATTTTTAAGATACAGGGCAATATCTTCAGCTTTACCTCCCTGAGCACCATAGCCCGGAATCAGAAAAAATGTAGAATCAAGTGATTCCCGAACTGCTTTTGCTTCATCAGCATGAGTACACCCCATCACACCTCCAATAGAAGAGAAACCGCAAGAACCGGTAAACTCTTTTCCAAGCTGATTTATTTTCTCTCCAACAACATTATACACTCTTTGATTATGATCAATTGGCAGATACTCAATATCTTTAGCCCCTTCATTAGAGGTACGGATTAACACAAAAAGTCCTTTTTGTTCATTTTGAACATACGGCAGAAATGGGGTTACGGTATCGAGCCCCATATATGGATTTAAAGTTAAAAAATCTGCCTCAAAATCTCCGGAAAAATGAGCTTTAGCATACATTTCAGCAGTTTTAGCGATATCACCACGCTTTACATCTGCGATAGTCAGAGTCTTTTTTTGTCTTAAATAGGCCAATGTTTTTTGATATGCTTCCATTCCCTGTAATCCATATGCCTCATAATAAGCAATTTGAACTTTAAAACAAGCAGCAACATCCACTGTTGCATCAATAATCTCTTTATTAAATTGAAATAGCGCATCACTTATATGTGAATATTTGGCTAAAAACTGTTTTGGAAGGTAATCCAAATCGGTATCTAAGCCAACACAAACATGCCCTTTATCAGCAACATTCTGAAATAATTGGTCAATAATCATAGTAAATAGTTTAATATTAGTGTTTTATTCATTTATTTTAAAGATATATCCTGTTCCATGCACATTGATGATTTCAATGGGAGCAACAGAGGTAGATTTTGAACTGGATTTAGTGGGTTCATCCACCGTTAAAAACTTTCTTAAACGAGTAATATATACATCCATACTTCTTCCCATGTGAGATTTTGCATCTCCCCAGATCTCTTTAACAAAACGTTGACGGGGTATCAGAATATTCACATTTGTGCAGAACAATTTCAGCATTTCTGCTTCTTTTCTGGTTAAGTGAAAAGATTTTTGTGGATTTGATAATTCCAATGCAGAATAATTAAATTTAAAATTTGAGAAATAGTAAATCATCTCATGAGAATCATCTGTAGGACACCTTTTGGAGGTTGTTCTCCTTATGATAGCTTCGAGTCTAAGTTCGAGCTCTTCAATACTAAATGGTTTAATAATAAAATCATCACAACCCATTTTAAAGCCCTGAATTCTGGTTTCTTTATCATTTTTTGATGATATAAAGACCACAGGTATTAATGAATCTACTTTTTTAATCTCCTGAATCAAATAAAAACCATTAACAGGAGTAGCTTGTATGTCGAGCAAACAAATATCAAAATGGTGTTTGGACATAGCTTTTAATGCTTGATTTCCTTCATCAAAATCAATCACTTCAAACTGTTTCATTTCAAGAAAATCTTTAAGTACAGTTCTAAGATTATCACTTTGTTCAATAAGAAGGATCGTGAATTTGTCAGATTTATTCATGCTAGTAAAATTTAGTTATTAAAAGTTAATTATATGTAAATTCTTATGCAAAATTAATAAAAATATTCAGATATTTAAAGATCATTATGAAAAAACTAATTCTATTTTTATCGTATCTTTGTAGTTTACAATTAGATCTTCTAATTCATTAATATTCAACAACATAAACAATGGCAAACCAACTTGAAACCTATATAGCGAAAACATTTAGTGGTCTTGAAGGAATTTTACTGAAAGAGTTACAACAATTAGGGGCTCAAAATTGCATCTTATTAAACCGTTCGGTACAATTTGAGGGTAATCTGGCGATGATGTATCGTGCCAATTATTTTTGCAGAACGGCCATCCGGATTTTGTGGTTGGTCAAAAAATTCACTTTTGAGAACAACAATCAATTTTACAAAGAGGTTTTTGCAGTTTCATCAGAAAAGTTTTTAAAACCAACTGGGACTTTATCGATCAGTACAAACACGTATAACACCATTTTCAAGACACCTTTGTTTGCATCCATGTTAGCTAAAGATGCGATTTGTGATCGTTTTAGAGATCTCTACAATGAAAGGCCCAGTGTTGAGAAGAATGATCCTGATGTTCACTATCATTTACATATTTTCAACAATGTGTGTCATCTATTTTTAGATAGTTCTGGAGAATCGTTACACAAACGTGGCTACAAAATTGCAAACCATCCTGCTCCGATTAATGAGGTTGTAGCAGCTGGAATGATACAATTAAGTGGATGGAACAAGGATTGTGATTTTATTGATTGTATGTGTGGAAGTGGAACTATCCCAATTGAAGCAGCAATGATTGCATTAAATATCCCATCCGGTTTTTACAGAAAACATTTTGGGTTTATGGGATGGAAAACATTCGATCAGGCATTATGGAAACAAGTTAAAGATGAAGCTGACATTCAAGATGATGTTGCGATTAATTTTTATGGTTCTGATGTATCACCCCGAATGGTAGATATCGCCAGAACGAATATCAGAGAGGCTCGTTTAGAGGATTTTATTCATATTGAAACCAAAGAGATTATTGAATCCAGACCAGAAAGAACACCTGCATTTGTGATGATCAATCCTCCGTATGGAGAACGTTTAGAGGTAGAAGATATTGATCAGCTTTACAAAAAGATTGGTAACACATTCAAAACCAACTATTCAGACTGCCAGGCCTTTGTAATCAGTTCAGATTTACAAGCAATGAAAAATATTGGATTAAAAACATCGAAGCGGTTTACGCTATTTAATGGACCTTTAGAGTGTAAGTTCTGGGGGTATGATCTGTATCGGGGAAGTAAGAAAAATGAACAAATGAGATAACACAACAAATACAAAAAATGGATAAGAACAGCACTAATCAATGGCATACCATCAATTTTGAAAAGGTTTTGGAGATATTTGAGAGTTCAATACAAGGGCTTGAAACCAATGAAGTCAAAATACGGATCACTAAGTATGGATTAAATGAAATCAGACGCAAAAAGAAAGATAGTGTTTTAAAAGTTTTATGGCGTCAAATAAACAATCCATTGATTTGGGTTTTGATTGGATCCAGTTTGATTGCAACACTTTTGGGTAAAATCACAGATGGAATGGTTGTATTAGCAGTAGTAATTGTGAATTCTATTATTGGTTTTATACAGGAATACAAAGCCGGAAAAGCGATAGAAGCACTCAGCAGCATGGTTCCTGAAAATGCTACTGTAATAAGAAATGGGCATATTGAAACCATACCTGTTTCTGAAATTGTTCCAGGTGATATTGTACAAGTTACAGCCGGAGATCGGATACCTGCTGACATGAGAATTATTCAACAAAAGAATTTACAGGTTGAAGAAGCTGCATTAACAGGAGAGTCTCTTCCCTCACAAAAAACTACTGAGGCTGTAAGTCCGGATGCTGTAATTGGCGATCGAAAATGCATGGTATATAGTGGGACCCTTGTTGTTTCTGGAACTGCAACTGCTGTTGTTGTAAAAACAGGTATGGCGACAGAGCTTGGTAAAATATCTAACATGCTTAACGAAACTGTTGATTTGGATACCCCATTAACACAAAAGCTTGTTATTATTGGTAAATACCTGACAATTGGTATTATTTCAATCACATTTGTCATATTGGCAATTGGCACATATCGAGCCATTGGAGAAGGAGTATTATTGTTTGATGCCCTTAAGGAAAGTTTAATATTTGCCATTGCATTAGCAGTAGGCGCTATTCCTGAAGGCCTTCCAGCTGTAGTTACCATAGCACTTGCCATTGGAGTACAAAGAATGGCAAAAAGAAATGCAATAATCCGAAAACTTCCTGCAGTTGAAACTTTAGGAAGTACAACTGTAATCTGCACTGACAAGACAGGAACACTCACCCGAAATGAAATGACTGTAAGCGAGTTATGGAATCACAACTACAATATTCAGGTTACTGGGGTTGGATATCATAAAACAGGTCATTTTATGGAGAATAACAATGAGTTATCAGTATTACCTGATGAGATATTGTTATTACTGAAAGAAGCATCACTATGTAGTGATGCCAATGTGGTATATTCAGAAGATAACTATCATATTTCTGGGGATCCAACAGAAGTGGCATTAGTGGTTGCTGCAGCAAAAGCAGGAATCTCTATTGATGATTTACGGAAGAGGTTCCCCCGTAAAGACGTATTGCCTTTTGATTCAGAGAAACAATTTATGGCAACATTAAATGACACAATCATTTTAAAAGGTGCTCCTGAAGTGGTTCTTCATCGTTGCTCTACCCATATAGGTGATACTATTCTGGACAAACAAAAGATTATTACTCAAATTGAATTACTTGGAGCAAAGGGGATGCGAGTACTTGCAATTGCTCATAAAGACCCTGTAAAAGGTGATGAAATAGGTCCTGATGATCTTGAAAATGGTTTTGTTTTTATTGGTTTGATTGGGATGATTGATCCACCACGAAATGAAGCAATTGAAGCGATAAAAGCTTGTCATGATGCAGGAATCACTGTTAAAATGATTACCGGTGACCACCAGGCCACTGCTCGTGCTATTGGGATGGCTCTCAACCTTTCAGAGACCGGCAATGTAATTACGGGGGTTGAGTTATCAAAAATGGATGATCTGGCGTTAGAAAAGGTGATCCAAACAACTCATATTTATGCCCGTGTTGCCCCTGAACATAAACTGCGTTTGGTTAAAGCATTACAGAACAACAATGAAATTGTTGCCATGACAGGTGATGGGGTGAATGATGCTCCATCCCTAAAACAATCAAATGTTGGGGTTGCTATGGGGATCACAGGGACTTCAGTATCTAAAGAATCTGCA
>JAEWUL010000197.1 GCA_023459435.1 Bacteroidota bacterium | reverse complement strand
TCATCTCATGGTCAATTTTGGATGTACCGGAGGACAACATCGGTCTGTATTTATGGCCGAATCACTGGCGCATCAAATTCAAAGGCAATACCCTCATGTGCATATCATTTTAAAACATACTCAATTTCCTGAATTATGAAACCCTACATATCCTCCAAAAAAGAGAAAAGATATCAACGTGTTCTGGAACAGTTAGAATCCTTGTTGACAAAAACAGAGCATCCTATTCCCAGAATGGCTACAATAGCAGCGATTCTTCATCATAAAATGGATCACTTTTTCTGGACTGGTTTTTATCTTCTTATTGACGGAGAACTGATTGTTGGACCATACCAAGGTGCTGTAGCTTGCCAAATTCTAAAAAAAAACAGCGGAGTTTGCTGGAGTTCCATTCAAAAAAAAGAGGTTGAAATTGTCCCCGATGTACATCAATTCCCTGGCCATATTGCTTGTGACTCCAGATCAAATTCTGAAATTGTTGTTCCTTTATTAGATCAAAGTGGCTCTATTGTTGGATGCTTAGACGTTGATAGCCAGGTCTATAATAATTTTGATTCTATTGATCAAATTTATCTGACAAAAATTTCCCATTTGGTTTATCAATACAAAAACAACCCTTCATGATCAAAAAATCAGGAAAACGTTTATTTAAAAGGAGTCTATTATATCATCAATCTTTTTTGTATCTTTGCTCGTTTGAGTTCAAACAACTATAAGATCAAATTCCCATTATTATGAAAAAACAGCTTTTCAACTTCCTTTCATTTTTATCGCTGTTTTTATTGGTGTTTCTCTTCGTTCAGTCTTGTAAATCAAAAAAGGAGGCTGATCCAATTGAAAACAGCGAACCCGTAGTGTATCCTGTTTCATTAATAGGATCTTATATTGAGACTAATCTGAATGATTCCAATCCCTTGTATCCTGTTTCTGATGATTTTATTCGGGATTTTTTGAATGTTGCGACACATCATCAGGGGCAGAAAGTAACGATAAAGCACACCTTGCCACGTGAATGGGGTGTATTGATGATCGAAAGATTGCCGGAGGGGAGGGAGATCTATCTTTTACAATCTATATCCAGAGAATTTATTTATCTGGTAATCACATCCGGGATGGGAACTCAAAGGATTTTGGATGTACTCCCTGTAGCTGTCAATTTAGCATTGCAAAATCAAGATATTTTAGAAACAGAGATTTGGAAAACATTCAGAAATGAGGATGGAAGTTTCTCCACAGAAAAGGCTTACAATTGGGTACGCTCTGTGGGTTCTACCACTAAAGAGGAGTATGCTAAAGATCCTGATTCATTCTCGAAATCGATTGTTGTAAATGAAATGTATATGATCAACAATATGAGTCGTTTTGAGTTTATTCAAAGTGACAATATCCCTGAATATAGTGCTGTTATATTTTATTATCTTCCCGGACAAAAACCGGGTAACTGGGATGAAACGATTCCGATTTTACAAAGTTTTTGTGAAGATTATGAGATTATTTTTGATGAGATCAATCAAGGTTTTGAAAAAGTAGTAATCCGCGATTATAAACTAAATGATGTTACGGAGGTTGATTTAACTGCAGTCATTGAGAATACCACAGCAGGAATGGTATTATTGAAAAAGGATATGGAACCAAAAAACGTTCCATTTGGTAGTTTTGATCGAATGAAAATTGAAATTAAGCGCTATTTTAAAATAATTTCCCAATAGAAACGTTATAAAAATCCTATTTTAAAAATTTAAATACAAAATACAATGAAAGATACCATAGCAATGAACTTGAACCCGTTGGTCCAGTTTCTGAAAAAGAACCCAAAGGAGTTTACAAAGGCTGATATTTTAAAATATATTGAAGAAAAAGAGATCAAACTGGTCAATTTCAGATACGTAGCCGGTGATGGCAGAATGAAAACATTAAATTTTGTTGTAACCAATAAAGGGTATATTGAACAAGTACTTTCTGCCGGAGAACGTGTGGATGGTTCTAACATATTTCCTGCATTTATGCATGCCGGATCCAGTGATTTATATGTAGTTCCCCGTTTTAGTACTGCTTTTATGGATCCATTCAGTGAGATTCCAACTTTGTGTTTTTTATGTTCTTACTTTAATAAAGATGGAAAACCAATGGAAAACTCTCCCGAATTTGTACTTAGAAAAGCATTAAAATCGTTTAATCACGTCACAGGAATGGAGTTTTGCGCCATGGGAGAACTGGAGTTTTATGTTATTGGAGATAATGACAATAGTTTCCCGACTCCTAATCAAAGAGGATACCATGAATCGATGCCTTTCACAAAATTTGAACAATTCCGTACTGAATGTATGTTATTGATTGCCAAGAGTGGTGGGCTAATCAAATATGGGCACTCAGAAGTTGGAAATTTTACACTAGGTGATAAGATTTACGAACAAAACGAAATTGAATTTCTGGTTACAGATGCCATTGATGCTGCCGATCAGCTTATCATTGCCAAATGGATCATCAGAAATTTGGCGTATCAATACGGATTTGATGTAACTTTTGCTCCAAAAATTACAGAAGGGAAAGCAGGAAGTGGTTTACATATTCATACACAAATTGTTAAAGATGGTGTAAATAAAATGGTTGAAAAAGGGAAGCTAAACTCCATCGCAAAAACGGCCATAGCAGGGTATATGACATGTGCATCTTCTTTAACTGCATTTGGCAACACGAACCCTACCTCCTATTTCAGATTAGTACCTCATCAGGAGGCACCCACTTCCATATGCTGGGGTGACAGAAACCGTTCCGTTTTAGTCAGAGTTCCTCTTGGCTGGACCCACAAAAACGATATGGTAGCCAACATGAACCCAAATGAAAAACCGGTTAATGAGGATCTCTCTCAAAAACAAACCGTTGAATTTAGATGTCCGGATGGTTCAGCTGATATTTATCTTTTGATTGCAGGATTAGCCGTAGCAGCCAGACATGGGTTCGAAATGCAGGAGGCCTTAAAATTTGCAGATAAAACTTACGTAGATGTGAATATTCACAAATCTGAAAATAAAGCCAAGCTGGACTCTCTAGCTCAACTTCCGGCATCCTGCTGGGAATCTGCTGATGAGTTGTGTAAACATCGTACGATTTTCGAAAAACATGGTGTTTTCCCAACAGAAATGATTGACGATGTGATTAAAGAGTTGAAGTCTTTTAATGATTTAAAAATTAGAGACGAGATCAAAGCCAATCCATCCAAAATGATCGATTTGGTTCAACAATATTTTCATTGCGGATAATTGAAATAGCGGCTCTGTAGTTCAATGGATAGAACGAAAGTTTCCTAAACTTTAAATTCGGGTTCGATTCCCGGCGGAGCTACATTTTTTATTTTGTAATAAAAATTACTAATTCTTAATTTAAAAAGTCGTACTTTTGTGGCTGTTAAAAATATTAATAACCGTCATGAAAAGTAAACGTATATTAAATCATCCCTTCAATATTGATCGCGATAAATTGTATGCTTTAGTAGAAGGTACTGAGCCTACATCACAAGAACTGGAAACCATTTTAAACAAAGCAAAAGATTTAAAAGGACTTAACTTAGAGGAAGTTGCCGCTTTATTAAGAGTAAAAAACCATGATGATATATATAAAATCATGGATGTGGCCAAATATGTGAAAGAGGAGATTTATGGCAAGAGACTTGTGATCTTTGCTCCTTTATACACTGGAAATGTTTGTGTCAATAACTGTACCTATTGTGCATTTAGAAGAGCCAACAAAAATCTGACACGGAAAGTTCTGAATATGGATGAGATTGAACAGGAAACCCGTATCCTTCTTAAAGATGGTCATAAAAGACTCCTTTTAATATGTGGTGAAACGCCTAAAAATAATATTGATTATATCTGTCAGGCTATTAGAAGAGTTTATTCTGTACAGATGGGGAAAGACAATATTCGCAGGATCAACGTGGAGTTAGCCCCAATGGATGTGGAAGATTTTCAAAAACTTCATGAAGAGAAAATTGGAACTTATGTGTGTTTTCAGGAAACCTACGATTCTGAATTGTACAAAGAATACCATCCAGAAGATACCCCAAAAAGTGATTATTTATACCGCTTAAATGTGATGCACCGTGCGATGGAGGGTGGCGTTGTGGATGTTGGTCTGGGTGTTTTATTTGGATTAGCAGACTATCGATTTGAGATTCTGGCATTGATGGAACATGCCAATGATTTAGAAAAATCATTTGGATGTGGACCACATACCATTAGTTTTCCTCGTATTGAACCCGCTGAAGGGGCTCCGCTACCTGAAAATATTCCACATAAAGTAAGTGATGATGATTTTAAAAAGATTATTGCTATTATCAGAATTGCGCTTCCCTATACAGGTATTATATTAAGTACACGTGAAAGTGATGAACTCAGAACAGAACTTTTTAATTACGGAATTAGTCAGATCTCAGCAGGGTCCAGAACCAATCCCGGTGCATATAGTCATGTTGCAGATAAATCGGGAAGTCAGTTTGCTTTAGGAGATCACCGTTCATTAGAAGAAGTGATTTCAGGAATGATTGATAGTGGCTATATTCCTTCATTCTGTACAGGATGTTATCGACATGGCCGAGTAGGTGCTGATTTCATGGATCTGGCAAAACCTGGTCTGATCAAGCAATATTGTTTACCCAATGCCATGTTCTCATTCAAAGAGTATCTTTACGATTTTGCCAGTCCAGAGACTCGCGAAAAAGGGTTAGCGCTCATTAAAAAGATGGTTGAAGAACTTCCATCTTCGAAAAGAACAGATACCGTAAAATCCGAATTGAAAGAGATTGAAAGCGGGAAGAGGGATTGTTATTTTTAAAAATGATGAATTTAAAAAAAAATACGCTGTGCATTTCACAAGAATGCCCAGTTTTTATATTCTATTAAATAACGGTTAAAAATTCATCTAACTTCCTTACATTGAAGCACATTTGATGAATGTAATTTTCACATCTAAACAGCGCCCTACTTTTATAAGAATAACTTTCAAGTATTTCCAACCAAAATAATCTTCTTATTATTTTGCACATTAAAGATTTGGGCATTCCCCTTTGTCTTCGCTTAATTCAATCCACAACTCAAGGAATAAGCGACGCGTCGCTCGCCAAAGGGTCGGTCTCCGCCTACAAGTCCGCACTGTACCGGCGTGTGACTGCATAGTCGTATGTAATCAGTAACTTTGCATCATCAAATTTTCGCAACTAAGAATCACCAGTTGTTAATAAAAAAAACCTTCATATTTGCAGTAGCAATACTAAAAACATGAAGGCAAAACACAACAACAAAAAGGT
>JAEWUL010000196.1 GCA_023459435.1 Bacteroidota bacterium | reverse complement strand
TGTTTGTTGGCACATTGCTATAGATTCGCAGCATTGATAAAGTGCTCCATCCATTACGATCAAAGGAAATAGGGTTAAGGGTCTCACTTCGTTTGTTTTAATGTTAAAAAAGGGAACAGGAATCGTAATTGATAGCCTAAACCCTACTTCATTATACCAACCTAAAGAATAATCTTCTTCGATTCCAGCATCAATAAGTGCTTCAAATGTGGAAGGAAATTGAAATTTCAGAAAATGTTGGCGGGATTTTTTTACAGATTTTTTCCCAATCATTTCCAATTGCTTCTTTTCCTTTGGAATCAATGTTGTTTTTTCTGATGAGTGATAGGATGGATGTAATCCAATTTCTGAAAAAGTTTGTAAATAGGCAATAAGTTGTTTAAATGCTTTGCTTTTGGGATCAATATTTTTGTTGAATTTTGAAAATGGGGCTGTTAAAATAAAATGGATCGGCACCCTTTGTTCTTGTATCGCTTTCTGTTCATGAAGATGAAACCGGTCGTATGAATCAGAGTGTTTTACGCCCAGAAGTGCTTGAATGTTTTTAAAAACTTTGTTAAAATCAAACTGAAAAATCGATTTTAATGTAGATCCAATAAATCTATATACACTTTTTCCCTTGTATTGATAGGCGATATCAACATCATAAGTTGTAATTGGAGAAAAGGGTGGCTTTTGGTAAGTGAAGTGGGGGTAATGTTCTTTGATCACAGAAGCAAGTTCCATGGCAATCATATTTACAACTGGTTTTCTGTGAAATCCGAGTTGATATGCCACTGTTTCTTCAATCAGGATTCTTTGATGTATATCCCTTTTAAGATTGGAATTATATTCTTCATATCTGGATATTAAAAAGAAGGAAACAGCAAATATATCTATTGGAAAAGCTCCACTGGAAGTGGGGAAAAAAAGTTGAATCTCATTCCATAAAGTAGGGGAGATTTCATATTGCTGATATGAAGATTCAAACAGAAGGGGGTAGGATTGAATCCAAATAGTTTGATCTTGAGTAATCGGTTCGGGAGAATAAGCCAGTTTTTCTGTTGTAACAGATTTAAAATATTCAATATCAGTTGTAAAATCATAATGAATATTCAACAAACGACCCAGTATCACATCTATGGTGAAAAGAATACGATTGGTTATTTGTGGCACATAAATGATCATTGTTTTACAATTTCACCTAATAAAGTACCAGCGGTACAATGTGTAATTCTTATAGTGATATAATCTCCGATTTTTGCATTTTCTCTAGGGAAAACACACACTTTATTTTGACTGTTTCTCCCAAACATTTTTTGTTCAGATCTCTTGGAAACCCCTTCAACTAAAACTTCAAATATCTTTCCGATATCTTTCTGATTGTTCTGCAATGATAGCTGTTGCTGTAAGTGAATGATCTCTTCAAGTCTTTTTGCTTTTACGTCATCAGGCACATCATCAGGGAATTGATTCGAAGCCTTAGTCCCTTCTCTTACAGAGTATCTAAACATAAATGCGGAAGCATATTCCACCTCTTTCATTATGGACAATGTATCCTGATGATCCTGATCGGTTTCTCCACAAAAACCGGAAAGAATATCAGTAGAAAGTGCAATGTCAGGGATCAGGTTTTTGATTGTCCGGATCCGTTCCAGATAATATTCTCTGTCATATATCCGGTTCATTTTTTTCAAAACAGCAGTACTTCCGGACTGAACAGGAAGGTGGATGTATTTACAAATGTTTGGATATCTTGCAATGACATGGATCAGTTTGTCTGAAATATCTTTGGGGTGAGAAGTGGCAAATCTTACTCTTAAAAGGGGGGAAATAAGAGCCATTTGCTCCATCAAATCAGCAAAATCAAGAGGTGTTGAGCCCTCTTTCCATAGATAGGAGTTTACATTTTGTCCTAAAAGTGTAATCTCACGGTACCCTTTTTCAAATAGCTGAGTCGCTTCCAATAGGATCGTTTTAGGATCTCGACTTCTTTCCCTTCCACGAGTATAAGGTACAATGCAGTAGGAACAAAAATTATTACAACCCCTCATGATAGGGATAAATGCTGAAATTCCATTTCCATCGTAACGAACTGGCGCAATATCATCATAAGTCTCTTCCTCAGATAAAAGGACATTAAAAGAGAGTTCCCCTTTTGAGGCCGTTTCTATCAGTTGAGGAAGGGAACGGTATGCATCAGGACCTGCAATAAAATCCAAAGATTTTTCTTCTGTGAGCAATTGCTCTTTGATCCTCTCAGCCATACAACCAAGAAGTCCAATCAATAAATGTGGGTTTTTCTTTTTAAGAGATCCCAATTCACGTAATCTTTTACGAATACGTTGTTCAGCGTTATCTCTAACGGAACAAGTGTTTAGTAGGATGAGGTCAGCTTCTTTTTGGTTCTCTGTAATTTCGAAATGAGCTGCAAGTACAGATGCAACAACTTCACTGTCAGCGATATTCATCTGACAGCCATAGGTTTCAATATGGAGTTTCTTCATTAAGAAAACTATTTAATCAAGAATGGGAATTTATCAAAGTTCTTCAGAGCAATACTGGTGCCACGGGCAACAGCACGTAATGGATCTTCCGCAACATGAACTTTTAGTTTTGTCTTTTTTTGGATCCGTTTATCCAATCCACGAAGCAAAGAACCCCCACCGGCAAGATAGATCCCTGTTTTGAAAATATCAGCAGAAAGTGCAGGAGGAGTAGATTCCAAAGCATTGATAACAGCAGCTTCAATCTTAGTGATTGAAGCATTTAATGCTTGTGCAATCTCTCTGTAGTTTACTTTAACGGAAATAGGGATCCCTTGTAATAGGTCTCTACCAAAAGCTTCATAATCTTCAGGTGGATTTTCGAGATCTTCAATAGCGGCTCCGCAATTGATTTTAATCTCTTCAGCCATTGATTCACTAATCGAAATATTATGTTTTTTCCGCATATACTCGATGATATCATCGTTAAACTCATCACCGGCAGTTTTTACAGACTTTTGTGTTACAATTCCTCCTAATGCAATAACAGCGATCTCACTGGTACCACCACCAATATCGATCACCATATTTCCATTGGCATCCAGAACATCAATACCTATTCCTATAGCTGCAGCCATAGGCTCATGAATCATTCGTACTTCTTTGGCACCGGATTGTTCTGCAGAGTCTCTTACAGCTCTCTCTTCCACTTCGGTAATCCCCGAAGGAATACAAATAACCATTTTTAATGCTGGAGGAAACAAAATTCCTTTTGTTCCTGTCATTTTTATAAACTCCCTTAACATCAATTCTGTTGATTGAAAATCAGCAATTACACCATCTTTTAAAGGGCGTATCGTTTGTATGTTCTCGTGAGTCCTACCATGCATTAACAGCGCTTTCTTCCCTACTGCCATTACACGTCTTGTGTTTCTTTCAAGAGCAATTATTGAAGGTTCATCAACTACGACTTTGTCATTATGCAAAATCACAGTATTCGCTGTCCCTAAGTCAATTGCTATCTCTTTTGTGAATAATGAAAAAAATCCCATTGTATATTTTTTAAAAGTGCGCAAAGGTACTAAAAATAACTGTAATAAAAAAATGGTATTCAAAAAAAATACCTATTTTTGCAAAAAAAAATTTTACATGAAAAACTTCTTTTTTGGAATTCTATTTTTGGTAATGATTGCTCCCCTTAAAGCTCAAAATAGTGTACATTATGATTTAGAACCTGGCTTGGAGCAAATAGAAGTGATACATCGAGATGCCTGGTCTAAAGTGAAAAAAGTGGAAGGTTATAGAATCCAATTAATGGCTCTTTCAGGGAGTAACTCAAAATCAGCTGTTGAAAAAATGCAATCTGATTTTCTGGCTAGTTTTCCGGATGTACCTGCTTATATTACGTATTTTGAACCAAATTTCAGACTCCGGATAGGAGATTTTAGATATAAATTAGATGCTTATAAAGTTCATAATAAAATATCAACCCAGTTTCCAGGTGCTTTTATCATCAAAGATAAAATTGAATACCTTCCAAAATACTAAACAATAGGATGAATTTTTGAAATGGCATTTTGAATGCGTGTATACACTTCATCAATGCCCAAAAAATCAATAATTTCAAACAAATCCGGACC
>JAEWUL010000195.1 GCA_023459435.1 Bacteroidota bacterium | reverse complement strand
TATAACGCTCCTCTGGAGCGGGAACTTTGGGTCGGGAATTCGTTTGCTACCAATATAACGCTCCTCTGGAGCGGGAACTATTCACTATTCATTTTTCATTAATCATTTTTTTCAAACCGCTCGCGGTTTGAAAAATGCGTTAGGGCGGAGCCGAGAAAGCCCGCAAAGCGAACAGCCGATGTGATGCAGGGAGTAAAAGAGCGACCAACGGAAGCTCCTTTTACGACCATGCAGTCACACGGCTGGGCGCTGCGGACTTGAAGGCGTAGACCGACGGCGAGCGTAGTGAGCCGGAACGCCCAAAAATAGTGAATAACTAATAGTGAATAACTAATAGTGAATAGTATAATGAAGAATTTGAGCTCAAGTTAAAAACTAAAACCTTATAGCCAAAACCCAAAAACGAAAACCTTATTGCTTACTCTTTAATGCTTGATATTCTGCTAAATCAGTATAAATTTCATCCTTACAAGGATTTAACTTTTTAGTTGTAATTCTATAAATTTGCCAAATGGCTAAGCCCACATTTAAGGATAAACTAATAATGGCAATGGTCCAATTGGCTGCAGGATTGTAACTTGGTTCTACATTAAAATGGCTCCCCACTGCAAAAAAGTATGGGAAAGTCATTACCCACATCATCCAGAATGATAAAGTTGCTGCTCTATGTTGTAACCATGCTCCTTTTGCCCAAAGTAGAGCAGGTATGGTGGCGGCAATATTCAATGCAACTCCAGAATAGAAAGAGTTTCCAGGGGCACAAGAATAAACATAAGAGATGTTCCATGCTCCATAAGCAATCACCCAAAGTCTAATTTGGTCAGGCCAAATCATATCTTTCCTTTTTCCTTTGGAGGCAAAAATTCCACTCCAACCACACAAAAGTAAAATGTTAATGATCCCTGCTATGGCATTGGCATAATTCCATCCTCCAGAAATGTAACGCATTCCATCAACAACTCCCTCAAAGTTGGCAGCTCCAACCTGAAACTCACGAATACAGGCTTCCAGAATATTCAAACCTAAAATAGCAGCAGGTAAAAAAAGGTACCATTTGTGTTTTTTGTGAAAATTAGTAAAACGGATCACCATAAAAATGATACTCCCCGCTAATGCTGAATACACTTTAATCCATGTAAACCATGAGGTGATCTCACTCTCCATTGAGAACCAAATCGGTGTCAATACGATGGGAAGTGCAATAAATAATGCTATACTTCCCCATTTAGAATAACGAATAATTTCGTTTAAACCTAGTAAAATTGCTAAAACTGCAAACCACATTAACCAATTGTGTAGTGGTATCGATTCGAAAAAAAACATAATACAAAATTTTTAAAAATTAATTATACACTATTTATACACTCTTTATAAATGAACATACATTCATTTATAAAGTAAAAAAAATCAAGTTTTAATCATATCCCATGTCATATCAAATGCATCATCAATGGTTTTGTTAGTTAAAAGATCCACTTTATTGACATATTCATCAGCAATCTCACGAGCAAATCCAACAATACCTAAAAACAACAATTCGTGAGGAACATTTGACTTTACGATCCCTTCAGCAACTCCCACTTTTAAAATATCAATTACTGGTGTTTTAAGTTTTTCTGCAATCTTTTTATGCTCTTCAGTAATAAATGAAGATCTATAATATAATATCAGAAAATTGCTCTCCCGATAATTCAACACTCTGTGCATTACATAATTTATCCATACCGTTTTGAGTCCAATTTTAAAAGGCAAGGTTGCGTCACTCTTTTGAACCACTCTTTCTATACTTTCATGTATTAATTTTAAAAAAAGCTGAGTCAATAGATCCTCTTTATGCTTAAAATAGATGTAAACAGTACCTGGTGCTACGCCAGCCAATTGTGCAATCTTGTTGATGGTTAATCCATCAAACCCATACGTAAGTGCGACGTCTAATGCTGCGTCGAAGATCCGTTCTCTCTTTATATCATCTCGTACTCTCATACTGCAAATATACAATATAAATGAACGAATATTCATTTATATTGTATATTTAAGAATTTTTAACAAATAAAATTACTTTTTATAAGTTACTTTACCCCAAAAACGAAGTACCATCACTTCTCCTAAGAAAAATAATAAAGATAGAAGGATAAACCATCTCCAAAGTGGTTTTCCGTTCAGTTTTTCAGACACCGATTTGGCAAAATCCTTTGTTTTTAAATCGAGAAGTTCAATTTTAGAGTTACTTTCATCGGCTATTTTCTCGAGTTCATCTTCTGAATAATAATCCAGATTCGATTCTCTTCTGTTAAAATTAAAAGCAGTAACGGCAATAGTATCTTTATCTTGAAGGATCTGATAAAATCCATCATTTTCGATTTGGGAATGGAAGTATAGAGCCACTTCATTTCCAAAATTTTTAATTTCAGGGATAAATTCCACTGAAGATTGAAGCGCTTTGATTTTAAAAACATCTTCTGCATTTTTGATCGGTTTCCGGATCACAATCTGTTCGTCTACTCCGATTGTATAATACAGTTTTGTTTGCATTTGTGACATCAAAGCGATGTTATGGAGTGGCACAAAAAAGAGAGCATTTTTATGTGCATTTCCAAAATCATCATTCAAAGGAACTGCAGATAGCATCACTTTTCCATTTCCTACCCTAAAAGCACTCAAAAAACGGTCCCCATTTTCCATTGTCATAATATGCTCTTCTGCAACGGCCTGGGAAGATGTTTTGAAATACTTAGAAACAGTGGGCATATCAAAACTTTTATAATCATCTGCCAGAGAGCCTTTAAAATAGATGCTTTCCAGATTCAGAACATTCACTTTTAATGGATTTGTTTCCAGGTTTGTATAGGTTGGAAGTTCTAATTTGGATAAAAATGGATTCCAGCTTTGAATATCCAGCTCTGAAGAAGGAAAAATCATGAGCGTTCCACCAGCCATTAAAAATTGATACATCTCCTCCTGAAAACCGGAAGAGATGGTTTTAAGCTGATCCAAAACAACCAAATTCACAGTTCTCAACTGGTCGTAATTGATCTGGTTGATATCCATGGGAATGAATGAAAAGAGGGAATCTTTTCCATAAAGAGCATTGAGATATCGATTCTGATTTTTATCCGAGATTGCTACTATTGAGGTGTTGTCAGTAATCTGGTACACTAAATAAAAACGATCATCAAAACTGATGGGAGCATCATTTATTTCCACATAAGCAGACTGAAACCCTAGCTCAGTGATGGGATAATTCAACTGACAATCAGCATAACTATTGGGTTTAACATCAACAGTGCTTAAAGCCTTTTGAAGGCCATTTATGTAAAGTTTAACAGGCAATTTAACCACTTCTGTTTCACTAAAATTCCTGATCCTAACATTTAAAGAAACGGCATATCCTTTTTTAAAAACCGGCGACAAAAACCAACAAGAGTCTATGCTTACATTATTGATGTTTTCGTTCGAGATGGGAACTAAAAAAGAGAGGGTACTTGTATCCTGTTTGAGATCGGTGAATTCAAATTGATCTTTTTGAAAATCAGAAATATAATAGGCCACCTTTGTTGATTTATTTGAATAGGTTGAAATATTTTGATTCCATTTTAAAATATTTGAAAAATGGTTACTTTTTGGGGATATTTGGATGAGTTCCAATTCATTTAAAATTTCATCTTTATTTAAAATCCGGGCATGTCTAGAAGAAAAAT
>JAEWUL010000194.1 GCA_023459435.1 Bacteroidota bacterium | reverse complement strand
ATCACACGCTCTTTAGATATCATTTCACCATTGATTTTGATTCGCTCACGAAAATCAACCAGGTGTGGAGAACTAAACAACCCTGTTTTATAACCGGCTTCCTGGAAAAAAGAAGCTAAGAGATGAGATACAGAACCTTTTCCATTGGTACCTGCCACGTGAATCGATTTAAACTTTGTTTCAGGATGGTTGGTAATTGCTGCAAGTATTTCAATATTTTCGAGTCCCTCTTTATATGCTGAGGAACCTATTTTATGATACATTGGAAAGCTGTTGAAGATTTTTTCGAGAATTTGATCGTAGTTCATTTTTTAAAAAATTTAAGGCTCGAACACTATGATTCTCAGTTCTTCTTTACCTTTTACATATTTTGCCTGTTTGGCGCGTTGAATACATTCGTTTCGAATAGTTGAAGATGTAATTGAAGTAGGATACTTAGGAGTTGATATAATTTTTGCATCCAAAACAGATCCATCTTCACTAACATGCACTTCCACGTACACTTTTCCATCTTCCTTAATCGTCATATCCGGTATTTTAACCATACCTCTGTTTCCATAGCCATACCCAATTCCGCCCCCGCTTCCGGATCCGGTTCCCGGACCAATTCCACTTCCAGTACCCGGACCGGTACCTGAACCGGTACCGCCACCCGAACCGCCACCCATTCCAGGACGGAAAATAGCGTTCTGATCCGGTTTTGGAGTGTTTATTGAAGCATTATTATTGGCATTCTTTTTAACATTTGGATTGGAATATACTTCAGGAGTATCATCATTATTTTGTGTAGTAATATTTTCGGAAGCTGTAGGTTGACTTTTGGTGTTAGAAACAGCTTCATTTCCGCCACCTCCTCCCCCACCTAACTCAGAGAGTTCAATTAAAATCACTTTTTTGGGAGGTGGTGGTGGATTTTGATATTTAAATCCACAAAAAATCAGAAATAGTAAAACTAATATCGAAACGACCGTTGAGACGGTTGCAGAAATGATTTTATATCTCTTTTCGTCAGACATTATTATTCGTTTTTAGCTTCAGTGGCAAAAATCAAACGGTATCTTTGAGACTCTTCCATACCTTCATTTAGTTGATTCAGAATATCCCAAAGGGTGACAACGGTCTGAACAGGAACAGTAGCATCCGCGCGAAGAATGATGGTTTTTGCATCAGATTTATCGGCAGCAACAGCACTTTGCAAAGCAGGAAGGAGCGTTTCAATGGGAAGTGGTTGTGCATTTGAACCTTCTGGGTTTACATAAAAATTCTTATTAGCATCAACATATACTTCAATATTTCTTGAGGCCAATTGTTTCCCTGATGAACTTCTAGGAAGAGAGATGTTTATGGCATTAGGAGCTACTAAAGTTGATGTTATCATAAAAAATATCAAAAGCAGAAACACCAAATCTGACATTGAAGTGGAGCTAAAAGTAGGATTAATTTTATTTTGTGTTTGCAAACCCATAACAGAAATAATTTGTAAAGTTAGTTATTAAACGGGTTCATGTAAAAGATCCATAAACTCAGTGGTTTTGGCTTCCAAAACATAAACTACAGAAGACGTTTTGGATACGATAATATTATAAAAAATGAAAGCAATAATACCCACAATTAAACCCACAATAGTTGTTATCATAGCCGTATAAATACCCCCTGAAAGATCTGAGATATTAATGTTATTTGGATTCGCAGCCATATTATGAAAAGCGACGACCATACCAACGACTGTACCGAGGAATCCTAACATAGGAGCAGCACCTGCAATGGTTGCCAGATAAGAAACCCTTTTTTCCAATCTCTGGATCTCCAGTTTACCGGTATTTTCAATGGCAGCAGCAATATCATTTAATGGTTTGCCTATGCGGGTCAACCCTTTTTCAATCATTCTTGCCAGAGGAGTATCGTTCCCTTTACATAAAGCTAAAGCTGAATCAATTTTTCCATTATGAATAAAATCACGAATATTATTCATAAAATTACGCTCCTCTTTAGATGCTTTATTTAATACAAGTAATCTTTCAACAAAAAGATATATCGCGAAAAAAAACATGATATATAAGGGGAGCATAATCCATAAACTACTGAGATCAAAAACGAGATCAACAAATTTCAACTCTTCAACAACTGGAGCAGGAGGATTTGTAAGGATGGATGTGGAATCTCCAACAGGGATTTGTAAAAAAAACAGATTTTTCATACTTATTTTTAAATTTAAGCAAAAATACATTACTTCATTCGATAATTCATACCCTATCAACGCTTTTTCCCAACACTTTATTGTTAATATTCTTTTTTAATAAAATGGGATACTATATTTTTATTTTATTACTTTTGTAGTTCTTTTATATATAATAAATGAAAACCTAAAAAATGTACAACAACAGCAAAAAAATAAATAAAAATCAACCTATTACTTATCGGCAGTCTAAAAGTACTACAAAAAAGAGTTCTCAGAAAACTACGGAAAAGAGCTCCGCAAAAAATAAAAAATCGATCAAAAGTGATCAGTTCCTACAACTTTTAAAAAGTCAAAGGATGATTCAAGTTTATGGAATCGTATTAATCCTTTTTTCATTATTACTTATCACTGCCATTGTTTCATCCTATTTCCATTTTGAAATGGATGCTTCCCATGTCAATTCAAATACACAAGGGATTTCAAATATAGCGGGTACACTTGGTGCTCATCTTGCTTATTATTTTATCAACTATACTTTTGGATTTATCTCTATTGGATTTCCTTTTTTATTTTTCGTATATGGCTATTATTTAACCTTTGCCAAACAAGTGCTCCCCATCATACTCACTACATTCACCACATTAATCTCAATGGCCTGGCTTTCAACACTGATTGGGTGTTTTACTTACGGAAAAGCGTATGAATACATATCCGGTATTTTTGGGAACTATTTGGCTCAGGTATTAATAGAAAATACTAAAATATGGGGTACAATTCTCATTTTAACAGCCAGTTTCTTTATCATTCTCGTTCTTTTTTATAATATTTCTCCTGCTAAAACATTACAGGTGTTAACCAATTTATCATTTCCAAAAATAAAATCTAAAGGTTCATCACCCAACAATGAATCTAAACCATTCAAAAGTAATAGAACAGGCTACTCAGAACCTGATTCACCCTATTTGTCAGATATTCCGCCTATTCAACCTTCAATAGATACTGATTTACCCGGATTGTATATCGAAAACCGAAATCAGTTGACCAAAGAGTACGATAATAATGTGATCGTTTTTAATGAGGAAGAATCTCCTAAAATAAGTACAGTACAACCTAAAGATTCTGCTTCGCCGTCAGTAGATTTTGAAATCGTAAATCAAAAACCGTCAGATGACACAAGTGAAATAATGGAAGTCCCAGACCCCTACAACCTTGATGAGATCACTGATGATGAATCTGATGATAATCAAACATTTACAGAGATCCTGGAAGAGTATGATCCCCATTTGGATCTTTCATTCTATCAATTCCCTAAACCAGAATTTTTAAATGAGTATGAAAATAAAGAGATTGATTATCAACAAATTAATCAGGAATTAATTGAAAATAAGAACAATATTGTAAGAACACTTGATAATTTTAAGATTAAAATTAAAAAGATAACGGCCACAATCGGACCTACAGTAACACTTTACGAGATTATTCCTGATGATGGTGTTCGGATCTCCAGAATTAAAAATCTGGAAGATGATATTGCATTGAGTCTTGCAGCTCTTGGCATTCGTATAATTGCTCCTATTCCGGGAAAAGGTACCATCGGGATCGAGGTACCTAATAAAAATGCCCAGATTGTCTCTATGAAAGAGATTATTAACTCTGAAAAATTTCAGAATAACAAATATGATCTTCCGATTGGATTGGGTAAAACAATTAGCAATGAGCCTTTTGTAGTGGATTTGGCAAAGATGCCGCACCTTCTCATGGCAGGTGCTACCGGTCAGGGGAAATCTGTTGGTTTAAATGCCATCATCACCTCCTTGCTATATAAAAAACACCCTTCTGAGTTGAAGTTTGTTTTGATTGACCCTAAAAAAGTGGAGTTTACCCTTTATTCGATCTTAGAAAGACACTACCTTGCGAAGCTTCCTGATTCCAATGAGCCCATTATTACTGATTCTAAAAAAGTGATTCAAACACTGAACTCTCTATGTGTAGAAATGGATTCCCGTTATGAATTGTTAAAACTGGCTAAAACCAGAAATATCAAGGAATATAATGTAAAATTTTGCTCCCGCAAACTCTCCCCTGCTTTTGGGCACCGCTATTTACCCTATATCGTTCTCATTATTGATGAGTTTGGAGATCTGATCATGACTTCCGGTCGTGAAATTGAAACACCTATTGCCCGTTTGGCTCAATTAGCACGTGCTATCGGGATACACCTGATTATTGCTACTCAACGTCCGTCCGTAAATATTATCACAGGTATTATCAAAGCAAACTTCCCTTCCCGAATAGCTTTCAGAGTTTCTTCAAAAATCGACTCCCGTACGATCCTTGATGGAAATGGAGCCGATCAACTTATTGGAAAAGGAGATATGCTCCTCTCTACCGGAAGTGATTTGATTCGTTTGCAATGTGCTTTCGTTGACACTCCTGAAGTGGAAAAAATTGCACAATTTATTGAAGAACAACAATCGTATCCGGAAGCTTTTCTATTACCCGAATATATTGTGGAAGAAAAAAATAAGGGGATAACCGAAGAGGAGGACTCTATACAATCTGATGATATTGATCCTATGTTTATGGAAGCTGCCCGTTTAATAGTACAAACTCAAATGGGATCCACCTCTTTAATCCAGCGAAAACTCAAATTAGGTTACAATAGAGCCGGTAGAATAATGGATCAACTGGAAGAGTTTGATATTGTAGGACCATCAGCAGGTAGCAAAGCCCGTGAAGTAAAAGTTCATACAGAAGCAGATCTCAATCAAATATTTTTAAAAATTGGCCTTTTTTCTTAAACAGTTTCTTATTTTTGTAGTCTAAACTTAAAACAACAACCTAATAACTCAAACCTTATGAAAAAATTTCTTGTTCTGATACTGATAACGATTCCATTCCTTTCCGCTTTTTCTCAACAAACTATTGATACCGACCAGGGTGCTTCCAAAATATTGGATCAAGTGATCCGAAAATACAACTCATTCTCAACAATGACAATAGATTTCACGTTTAAATCAGAAAAGAACAAATCTGTCATAATGTCTGCAAAAGGACAACTAATCATTAAAGGTAAAAAGTATTATGCTACTTTTAATGATCAGATATATGGTTGTGATTCCCTTATGGTCTGGAATTATCAAAAAGAGGGAAATGAAGCCAACATATACGCATTTGATGAAGCTGAAGCACCAATATTCCATCCCACCAAGTTTATTTCAAACTGGAAAAAAGAGTTTAATGCCAAATTTATCCGAGAGGATTTATCAAATAACATCTCTACTC
>JAEWUL010000193.1 GCA_023459435.1 Bacteroidota bacterium | reverse complement strand
CATATACGCCTCCTCCTTTTCAAAATGTTTCAAAGCATAAGTAGTCATATCAGATAGAACCCGTGCAAACTCATCAAAATTGCCAACTCCTTGAGCAATATCTATGAGATCGTTATAAATTTTTAATATTTGAATATGATCTTCGTCGATCGGTTTCTGACCAATCGAAAATGTTTTATCCCAGTTGATTTTTCTCGCTTTCATATCAATTACATTTTAATTGTGGTTTAAGAGTCCTCTTATCATTTGCTCTTCAAATACAGGAAGCAAAGTTATAAAATATAAAACAAAAAAGCAAGTGCACACACTTGCTTTTTTAATGAGTGGCGGGAACGAGAGTTGAACTCGTGACCTCCGGGTTATGAATCCGACGCTCTAACCAACTGAGCTACCCCGCCTTTTTGAGGGTGCAAAAATACAAAAAATTCTTATATAAAAGCCCCTTTTTTCTTTAAAAATTCTACTAAAAACATCTTGCTTATTTTCAAGACCTTACAAATTTATCGGTATTGGAGTCGGTTGAGAAAAAAAACAAACCTTCGACCACTTTTTCCAAAATTGGGGTTTCGGATCGATTGGTAGCCTGTTAATATGAAATTGTTCCCAAACCATCTTTCCAGTTTAACCTGTGAAGTAGATTCTATGTTGTCCCGACTGTGTAAAGACACCATCTTTTCTGCCATAATAGGTTCTAAAACAGTATAATGATTGATGAGTGTAGATGTGATACTATTCCCGTGTGGATAGTAAATGTATCCGTTGTTTTCAGTATCGATAAATAAACCAACTTTTGCATGCAATGATTGTGTTAGCATCTCATTGATGGGCATAAAATGGTCCCATAACAGATTCCCTTTTTTGTCAAAAGTGGTAATGTATGCATTCAGAAAACGGTATCCTTCAAAGGTAGAAACTGGTGTAGAAACATAATAACTCCCAGGTGCATAGTAATTGGAAGTGGAATATTCCGGATAATATACTTCTGTAACAAAACCATATTGCTGTCCGTTAGTATAAAGATCTCCAATAACCAATTGTAAGTTTAAATTATTGTTTTGTGCTTTGGCAAGCGCTTTGGCATCCCTTGTCTTCAGGGATGTATAATTGAAAAAATTGGGATAGCCCATGGATCCTTTTTCAAAAGCCAGCGTATACACTCCTGTATGTAAGTTGGAGGATCTTTTGTCTGTTTGATTGCTGTATGTGCCTACAATCAGATAGTTATCAGATCCTGTTTTAGCAATCCGAGCAGATCTATACTGATACTCATCGTATTGCGGAAATGTGATCGCACGTACTGAGGACCCATCATAGTTGGATTCATAAACCACAAAACCCGATGGAACCCCATTCCTGGGATCACCATACTGATTCACAGCAACGAGCAACTTCTGTTGGGTAGTATCCAACAAAAGAAACTCAGTGACGCTTTCTCCTAACTCAATCTTTTTGGTTTCAACTTGTTTTTCAAGCTCATAAAAACAAAAAGAGTTGCTGTTTTTATTTGATGAGAATAAAAACAGATGATTGTTCACTGCTGTTATTTGATTTACACCAGGCAAATCGATATGGAGTTCAAATAGTTCTGGTGAGTAGCCGGATAACGCGATCTGATCCACTTTACTCCTGACCAGAAAGCATCTGTTGGGAATTTTTCTATTGGAAGCAGTTTGAAAAAGGAAGTAAAGATGATCCCCTGAAAAATGGGTTGCTGCCAGATTGAGGTTACTGATTAGTTTGATCTCTTTTTGGGTCACTTTGGAAAAATTGGTGTCATACAAAGTAAATCGCCACATTACAGTATCCTGATGGATCAGTTTCCCTTTATTCATCAACACAACACCATGTTGAGCGATCGGCATGTATTGATACTCATACCAATCTCTACCAGATTCAAACTCCAGTCTTAGTGGGCTATTATCCTCTTTTTGAGCTGACATAAATTGAGGTATGAGCAGGAATATCATCATAAACATCCCTGCTAACCTCTTTTTTTGATGATATGTCAGATTACATACCTCCATCACATACGATCACTTGACCCGTAATATAATCAGATAAATCTGAAGCTAGAAAAACTGCTGTATTCGCAATATCTTTTGGTTTCCCGGTTCTTCTTAAAGAGATGGTTTTTAAATACGCCTCTTTTACTTCAGGAGATAACACATGGGTCATTTCCGTTTCAATAAATCCAGGTGCAATTACATTACATCTGATATTTCTGCTTCCTAATTCGCGAGCTACAGACTTGCTTAGACCAATAATCGCGGCTTTTGAAGCGGAATAGTTGATCTGTCCGGCATTTCCTGTTATCCCAACAATAGAGCCCATGTTGATGATGGATCCGAAACGTTGTTTCAACATATAAGTTTGGATCGCTTTTGTATGATTGAAAATCGATTTTACATTTACGTTCATCACCATATCCCAATCCGCTTCACTCATTCTCATCAAAAGGGTATCTCTCGTGATCCCGGCATTGTTGATCAATACATCAATCACACCAAAAGTCTCAACAGCTTGTTTAATGGCTGTTTCTGTTTGATCTAACTTGGATACATCATAAGCTAAAAATAAACCTTTAACACCCATTTTCTCAATCTCATTCATAAGCTCAACAGAACTTTCGGTCTCTTTTAAGTCTGTAACAATTACATTAGCGCCATGTTCAGCAAATGTTAAAGCGATTTGTTTTCCGATACCACGTCCGGCTCCGGTTATCATCGCCGTTTTTCCTGATAATAATTTGTTCATAATGTTTAATTTTTTGTAATTATTGGTAATTTCTTTTGATTTTCAAATATCATTTTATAATGGATTGAAGCAGATCCCATCCAGACTCCGAGACATTTATCTCCTGTTTCAGAAGTGATATTGGAATAGATCTGTGGTGGGTTTGTAAATGGATTGACACCAAAATACATCATGGAACCGGCAGTAGAAAGAAATCTAAACGAATTGTAATCGATTTTTGCAGCTTTCATATAGATGGTGTCTCCCGGCTTGTAAAATGGCCTGTAATAGGTAAATTGATCCTGTTCTGATATTTGGGGTGGTTTGTAAAATTCTGAAGTACCAAACCTCAAAACATCTGCAATGTATGTGTCACCAGGAAACGCAACATCATCAATGGCAATCGGGAAAGTGGTCAGATAAACCCGATCTGCAAACGTTTGATTGGCAATCTTCACTTTAAAAAGATAGTAATCTTTGGTCTCATGGCGATCCTGAAATTTAACCCTTAAACTTTTCAATGTATCAGATGGGAACGATTGAAAGTTATCCAGCCATACGGAATCAATATTGATCAAATCCGGTATGGAAGTAGTAGAACTGTATTTTTTACCATTCCAATCAATTTTAAGCGTATATGTTGTATTCAACTCCCCTTTCAGAGTAGGAGAAATATAGTACCAGAAAAGAGGAGCTTCATCATTTTGCACGAGCTGAAGGGTGTCAAAATCCCCATTTTCAGCAATTACAGTAACAATGGCATCCTTGACAATCACTTCATCATACAATGTGTTAAGGTTGATTGTTGATAAATAGGGTACACTTTTGGACAAACTCACTTTTGCAGGTTCTCCTGGTTCTAACCATCCCTCAACAACCATCTCACTTCCGTAGGCAGGTAATGAAACGTCAATCTCTGTTTCACAGGAAACCGTCAAGATAAGGGATAACAATATAAATAATCGGTTTATCGGTTTCATTATTTGATCTTAAAGTTCCAGGTTATCGTTGGTATAATTGGAAATAAACTTACTTTATATGCTTTTGTAGTGAGTTCAGATGGAGTATACTCTTTGGTATTGAAAAAGATATAAAAAGGGTTTTTTCTATTATAAACGTTGTAAATAGAGAAATTGATACCTGTTTCAAACGATTTTCTTTTCAGTATTTGCCAGTTTATTGATAGATCTAAACGATGGTATGGAGGCATCCGGTAACCATTTCTGTCGCTAAATTCGGTCATCAAATGTCCATTGAAAAAATAGTAGCCAACGGGAATGGTCATGGTATTGCCGGAAGCATAAACCCAGACAGCTGAAACAGTAAGTATCTGAGGGTAAATCTCATAATTCAAATTAACAGACACATCATGGCGTCGATCATACTTGGCATAAAACCATTGTCCATTATTCAAATCATCAAATTGTCTCTCTGTAAAAGAGAGCGTATATCCAATAAACCCATGAAATCGCCCCTGGGTTTTATTGAGAAAAACTTCAACACCATAAGATCTCCCCTTCCCAAAAGTATACATCTGATCCTGATTGCCCATTAGGGATGCAAAAGCAAGGTTGTCCTTATATTCTGCCAGATGATTCATGATTTTATAATAGGCATCTACATAGGTTTCAATCTCATTATTTTTAAAATTCTTAAAAATACCTAAAGAAAAATGGTGCCCCTGTTGTGGTTTTATTAAATCTGTTGAAGGTACCCAAACATCAGTAGGTAAGGTAATGGAGGCCAGTGATATTTGATGAAGTGGTTGGTAATTGAGTGTATAGGATGCTTTTATGGAGGTACTGTTATTCAATGAAAACCGGGTAGAGAATCTTGGTTCCAGATAGGTGTACTGTTTGATCACTTCCCCTTGATCATACAGGATTGAATCGACAATATATCCTTGATTATCTGACACATACCTGGTAAAACCACCAATATGTTGAAAAATGGTTAGACGCAACCCTGCATTTACAGACCACCATTTGGTCATTTCAATCTGATCGGTTACATAAAAGGATAGGTCATTGGCAAAATAGGGAGGTGCATCCGGCAGTGCAATGGCATTCTCACTATTGTCCGATTCAAACTTGGTTGGATAAAAGGAATGATAAATATAATGAATTCCGGCTTTCAGGTTGTGCTTCGGGTTTGGAATATAGGTTAGTTCAGTCTTGAGCGTATAATCTCTGATTCCGGAGTTAATGGAGAATTTGGTTGTTTCCTGTTCCATTAACGTTTGAAACTCATAATTACTCAAAATGGCAGTAGTATTGACAAAAACCTGAGGGGAGACAATCCATGACCATCGGGCAGAAAGAGCTCCGTTTGTCCACAAAAACCGCGCATTGAGTGTTCTGTCGGATGATTTAAACCCGTAAGTGTCATCCCCGTAATACCCTCCAACAAAAAGCCTGTGTTTCTCATTGATGATCAGATTCACTTTCGCATTCAGATCATAGAAGTAGAACTTAGTCCCTTTCATAGGGGAACTCTCCTTTAGAAAAGGTTGCACTAAAAAGTCAATATAGGTTCTTCGGGCAGAAACGATAAAGGAAGCTTTATCCTTTTTGATGGGACCCTGAACCGTCAGTCGGGAAAAGATCAGCCCAATCCCTCCGTCCAACTCATACTTTTTCATATTTCCTTCTTTCTGGTACACATCGAGGATCGAAGAGAGACGACCTCCATAATTGGCAGGGATTCCCGATTTCATAATCTCTACCCCTTTAACAGCATCCGCATTGAAAATGGAAAAGAAACCAAAAAGATGACCCGCATTATAGATGGGTGCATCATCAAGAAGAATCAGATTTTGATCTGCGTTGCCCCCTCTTACATAAAATCCGGAGTTCCCTTCACTTCCCGATTGAATTCCGGGAAGTAGCTGTATCGATTTCAAAATATCCACTTCACCCATCAATGCAGGAAGACTCTTGATCGCCTCAATTTTCATCTCCATCTTCCCTACCTGTACCGCAGAAACATTCTGATCCACCTTTTTGCCGGTAACAACAACCTCGTTGGCTCTTACAGCTTCTGTTTCAATCTCAATGTGGATTGTTCTATTCCCATTCAACTGAACGATTTGATAAAACTCCTTATATCCTAAATAGTTTACAGATATTGCAATAACCCCTTTGGGTAAAGTGATGGAATAAAATCCTGAAATGTTGGTATAGTTCCCCTGAATCACTTTTTGGGTTGCGGTGTCTTTAGCCATTACCGATGCCCCAACGATCGTTTCACCGCTGGCTTTATCTTTTATGGTTCCTGAGATGGTATATTTTTGAGAATATGCCGCAAACCCAGTGCAAAATAAAAAGCAAAACACTAACAATAAGAATCTTATATATAGCTTCATCCATTTAATTTAGTGTGCAAAGATACTAAAAAAATTAGGTATTAACATCATCAGAAACCAGGCACAGATTATGAAGCATGTATCAAAAAAAAGGTGTAATTTTGCAAAAAATTAGTTCCATGAAAAAACATCTTCCAAACTTCATCACCTGCCTCAATTTAGTCAGTGGGTGTATCTCTATCGTTTTGGCTCTCAAAGGGAACCTGGAGTGGGCTGCTTTTCTGATCATCATCTCCTCATTTTTCGATTTTGCGGATGGGTATGCTGCCAGATTATTACACGCCAAATCAAAAATTGGAGTTGATTTAGATTCATTAGCTGATATCGTTTCTTTTGGTGTGGCCCCTTCCATGATCTTATTGGTTTGGCTGGAAGCTTGTTTTTACAACCTCCCTCCTTTTTTGCACTCCCCATTGATCCTTAGTTTGAGCTATCTCGTTTTTCTAATACCCGCTCTCTCTGCTTTACGC
>JAEWUL010000192.1 GCA_023459435.1 Bacteroidota bacterium | reverse complement strand
TACCAATGGTGAGGTTACCATTCACATAATTCAGATTAATCCAAGAGTTGGCACGCACTTTAGAGTCTACTTTTTCAGCGCCAATGAGGGAATCCGGGATGTAAAACATTCCGTTAAAAGAGATATCTCCTGAAACATTTCCGGAACCTAACTTGGTTTGTGCAAAAGCTGAGGTGAAAAAAGTAATTACAAAAACAACTGTTAAATATCTATATTTCATATATTTATAATGATTTATTAATGTTTTACTTCAATAGGTTCACCTTTAACGACCTTTTTTACGATTTCAAAAACCTCATGTTCAGAACCTGGGGCATAAGAAGTGTGTTGCCATACTATTTCTCCTTTTCCGTTTAAGATACACAAAAATGGAATGTCAACAACATTTAAAGCTCTTTTTAAATCCCAGTTTTGATCTTGTAGTACAACATAATCCCACCCTTTACCATTTACAAAGGGAGCAACCCTTGATGAAGTTTTGGAATCGTCAATAGATATTGCATACAATTTGACTCCGGTTTCTTCAACCCATTCATCATAAACATCAGAAATGGCGAGTAGCTCCGCAACACAAGGCTTACACCATGTTGCCCATAAACTAATAATGATCGGCTTCCCGTCATTTTGAATATCTTTGGTGTTAATTGTCTTCCCATCTAAAGTTTTGATATCAACAGATGGTAATGTTTGATACGTTTTCTCTTGAGCATATAGTGAACACATGAGAAGTAATGTGAAAGTAAATAGAATCACTTTTTTCATAGAATAATATTTGGTTAATTTTTGCAAAAATACAACTTTTATTTTACTTATCTAGACCATCAAATGGTCAAAAAGTTGTATTTTTGCCGACAATTATTGTTAAATTTTTTATCATGACCAATTATAGAGAGAAGTTAAAGGATATCACAACGTTTATATTTGATTTTGATGGTGTTTTATCAGATGGAAAAGTATGGGCACTTCCTGATGGAGAGCAGATTAGAGCTACCGGAGTAAAAGATGGATATGCACTACAATATGCATTAAAAAAAGGGTACAGAGTAGCCATTATTTCTGGTGGAATAGGGGAGTCCATGAGATTAAGATACCAACGCTTTACCGGTATGGAGATCTACCTGGGTGTGCATGATAAATTAACAGTTTTTAATGATTATGTTACCAAACATAATCTAAAAAGTGAAGAGATTGTTTACATGGGAGATGATATCCCTGATTATAACCTGATGAAATTATGTGGAGTAAAGACTTGTCCTTCTGATGCTTGTGAAGAGATTAAGTCTATTGTAGATTATATCTCTTTCCAAAAGGGGGGAGATGGTTGTGCGCGTGATATCATTGAACAAACCTTGAAAGCTCAAGGCAGATGGATGGAAGATGATGCTTGTGTTTGGTAATTAGTCTGTTTCTATTGCTTCTTCAGGGCAAACATTGACACATTTTCCACATTTAAGGCAGTTTTTCTGATCAATCGTTGCAGGAATTAACGGGGCACCTGTTCTGGTTGCCCAAATTGCTTGTGAAGGACAATGATCGTAACATTCACCACATTTTTCACACTTTTCCTGATCAATCACTGCTGTGACAAAAGGATATCCTTCCGTATAACGGTATATCGCCCCATTAGGACAAATATCATAACATTTACCACATTTGATACAGTTGTTTTGTTTGATTTGTGCAGGAGTGAAATTACCCACAATATCAATGGCATTAAAGTTGATACAAGCCAGATCACATTTTCCACAACGAACACATTTACTTTGATCTATAGTGGGTGTTCCAGGTTGATTGTTAACATAGATGGCTCCTTCAGCTTCCTCCTCACAGTATGTTAAACACTCACCACAACGTTTACATAACGATTGGTTGATTAAAATCTGATTTCCTGATCGATATAAAGCACCATACGAACACACATTGTTTTTAATACATTTTCCACATGCGTTATATTTATCACATTTTTGCTGATTTATAAAATAACTTCTATCTGGAATAAAAATAGCATCATATTCGCATACTTTTTCACAATCACCACATCTTTTACAATCTGAATTGTCAATAATAAATTGTCTGAATGAACCTAATATGGCACTGTTTTCGCAAACGTTATAACAAAAACCACATCCGGTACATTTGGATTGATCCACTAAAAATTTACTTCTATAAGGAAGTTTAACGGCATTATATTCACACTCATCCACACATGTTCCACATCCGGTGCACTTTTCTGATTTAACATTATAATATGCTTCCTGCTCTAGTATGATAGCTCTGTTCGGACAAACTTGTTTGCATTTACCACATGCCGTACAGTCTTCGGTATCCACAAAATACATTTTATATATACCATTTGTACATAAAGTAAACAAAACGATTAATAGCAACCAAATACTGTTTTTAATCAGCCATTTTTTAATTTCTTCCATATATTAAAAAGTTATTCTGGATTCAATTCTGAAAAGGTGAGCACCTCTATTTGGATTTGAAATACCATCAAAAGGAGCTACCAGATATGCATATTGTAAATT
>JAEWUL010000191.1 GCA_023459435.1 Bacteroidota bacterium | reverse complement strand
GGTTGCTTGAGTGTTCCCGATATCCATGAAGAGATTATAAGAAAATCGGAAATCAGAATCGCATACTTCGATCAAAACTGGGAACATCATGTAGGCCATTTTGATGGGGTAAATGCCAGAGTGATGCAACATGAATATGATCATCTGGAAGGAAAAGTGTTTACAGACAGAGTCTCCACTATTAAAAAAATGGTCTTAAAAAAGAAATTAACAGATATCAGCTCCGGTAAAGTAAAACCAAAATACAAATCCAAAAATTAGATCTATGAAGAGATATTTATATTTTTTGTTACTCCTTAATATCTTAACCTCTCTCTCTTGTAATAGAAAACAAGAAACAAATCCAATTGAGGAAAAAAGTAAAGTGCAATCTGAATTGATCGACTCCTACCTGAAAGCGGACTCACTGTACAAACAAGGAATCATAAACGTTGATGTGATGTCCGATTTTGTGGAACATGCCGAAAAGTTTGCAGAAGCATATCCGGAAGAACCAATTGCACCTGAATACCTTTTTAAAGCAGGTGTTTTGTCGATGACTTTAGCCAGAGCTTCCAATGTAAAAGAGGAGATTGCACAATATGCAAAAAAGTCTTTGGAGATTTTTAATCAAATTCAAAAAGTGTATCCCGACTATGAAGGGGTGAAAAACTGTATCTTTTACCGTGGTACAACCTATGATGATATCCTTCATGATTATAAAAGTGCTGAGATTGAGTTTAGAGATTATATACATAAATATCCTCAAGATTCTGTATCTCAAATACTTAAAGATTATCTGGTGAATGGATTAGGCAAATCTCCCGATGAGATTGCTGCGGATATTTTGAAGAAAGTAAAGTAATCAAAAATCCAGTTTCAACTGCGTTTTTAAATGAAAAGTTCTCCTGTGATATGGAGTTCTTCCATATTTTAATATAGCATCCTGATGCTCTTGTGTTGGATATCCCTTGTTTGATTTCCAGTTATAATGGGGATATTTTAGATCTAATTCTTCCATATAGCTGTCTCTGAACGTTTTAGCTAAAATGGATGCTGCTGCTATGGATAGAAATTTTCCATCACCCTTAACCATACAAATGTGAGGAATCTCCGTTTCATTTTTAAACCGGTTGCCATCAATCAATAGCAAATCAGGATTTATACGCAACTGTTTGACAGCATCATTCATCCCTTTAAAAGATGCATTTAAAATGTTGATTGTATCAATCACCTCAGCTGAGATCTCCACAACAGCATAAGCTATCGCATCTTTAAGGATCTGATCTCTTAAAAGTGTTCTTTTGGAAGCAGTTAGTTTCTTGGAATCGTTTAAATCTTTGTTGTAATAATCGGGTGGAAATATGACTGCTGCTGCAAAAACAGCCCCTACCAAGGATCCCCTCCCTGCTTCATCACAACCACACTCGATGGTTTGATCTCCTGAAAAACTACTCGCTAAAACCATAATCCAACTATAAAAAAGATAATGAGCAGATCATAAATGAAAAATCTGCTTCTGAATTGGGAAAAAATAGCAAAAAGCATACTCATAGGAACAAATAAATAACCAATAAAATGAGTCGGATTCCCATGTGTGATCAATAAAGTTCCTAATAAACAAAAAACTAAAGTATTAAATGTGATCATTTTTTTTCTCAGCACAATCACTTTTGTCTCATATACTGCATTGATTTTGAACAAGATATAAATAAAAATGATCATCATAAACGGGATAAATACATAATGTACGGGCTTTATCACGATGTTAGTAGTGAAGATAGTGTGAATCTTGATTTGTCTGAAGTTCTCCATCAAAAGACCCAGATGATCTGTAAAGTAATACATAGCAACCACATAGATAACCACTGTTAAAGCACCATATAATAAAATGAGCAACGCTTTTGGACTAATTACTGTATTGATAATCAATGAAATAATAATAAAAATAAATAAAGGGATTAAGGCAAAATCAAATAAAACAGCGATTCCAAAGAAAAGCCCGGTATAAAACAACTTGCTTTTGGAATTGGTTTTAAAATAGGTGTTGTTACTGATGAAGATCAACATGATCATCAGGTTGGAAATCAAAATGGAATCAGTTTTTTGAATCACACCACTGGTGATTACAAAGAGTAAGTAAAATAAAGAGGGGAGAAGGGAAGGTTTTTGAAGAAATTTATTCTTAATAAAATAAATTTGGATCATAGTGAGTGTACCCATTAGTGAAGAGAATGCCCAAAATCGATACCAAAATGAGGAATTGGATATCCAACGGATCAATTCCTGATACAATAATGGATAACCATCCGTTGTGAATACAATGGTGGATTGAAATACCAAATACCCTGAAAATAAGAGCAATCCTAATGTGATTAGCCACTGTAAAAGTATAGATTTCTGGAGTAATCTGAACATGTTGCTTTTTTTTACAAAAATAGAAAAAAACCAGTTAAAAAAATGGGTATTCTCATTGAAAAAAGTTGTAATTTAGCAAATTAAAAAGTTAATGAACCAATCATTATTTAATGTATTGTAAACTAAAATATTATATTTCAATTGTTTTAATATTCTTGTGTTCTCAGATTGGGTTTGGGCAGGACCATATGAGTGTAGGAAACCATAAAGACTCCTTGCATACTCTTTCACCCGATTATCTTCCTGTTTTTTGGGCACCTGTCAAATCGCACCATTTTTTTCCACTTCATTTTGAAACGATTGATACCACAATGGTTGAAGTGAACCATTATTCTCCAACACTCATGTCTGATAAAATGTATCAAACTCTGGGAATTCTTGGGCAAGCACATCAATCAGTTATTTTCGATTTTGAGAAAGAGATGGGCTTTACGTATATCAAATATCCATTTCCATTACAATTTAAAACTCAAAACGATCTGGTTATTTATGATCTGGAAACCTCTTATACGAAAGTGGGCTATTTTTTTGGATTACCTAGTGAAAATGCACTCTCTCTGAATTTTGCACAAAAAGCCGGATCCGCGACAATCTCTCTCAATGTTTTAGCAAATAGTAATGTGGGCTATTTTTTACATCAAGCCACGCAAGGACTCGTCGGAGATGCTCAGGTATTATATGAAACCAAGGACAAAAAATATGGTTTTAGAGCCAGTTATATTATCAACAGAACTGAAAATCAAGAGAATGGAGGGTTGAGTGGTCTTTCTTCTTTTCAGGAACACTCACTGGATAATATCAAACTTTACCCAGTGAACTCAGCAAGTGGTCTGATGACTATTCTTATTCAGGATATCGGATGGCAACACTATTATAATCTCAAGTATAAAAATGGTCAATACTTTGGAACCATCACTCATAATGCACAATATCAAAGATATCGGTCCGATTATTTTGATTATCTTGATACAACTATGGCTGTACAAACCTATTCTTTTGAATCAGATACCACATTTGATACACTCAAGTGTTATAAAATCATCAATTCCATTCAATGGTCCAATTTCTCCCCTTTATCCAAAAGTAGTAATAGTGATAACTTTGTTCGATTCGCCGGTGGAATTATGCATGAATACTTTGAAGATAGTCGAACCTACGTCAATTTCCACTCTTTTACCCCTTTTGTCAGAGGGAATTTTAAATTTCTAAATGTTTTTGAAGTTTTTGGCACTTTCTCCTATTCATTTGGTGGATATATTCATAATGATGCAATAGCAAATCTGAAAGGAGAATGGTCTTTTATTAAAAAGAGAAATATTAAACTGGGAGTTCATGCTGATTTTTACAGAGTATCACCCGATTACATTTATTCTACTTTCAATTCGAACCATTTCAGATGGGATACCCTCTTTAAAAAACAAAATATTGCATCCTTAGGTGCTTTTCTAACTTTACAGAATTATAAAGCGTCAGCTAAAATATTCCTATTGGATAATATGGTTATTTTTGGCACCGATTATCATCCGGTTCAGTTGGAAAAATTTTCGAGACTGGTGCAAATATCACTGTATGCTCCATTTAGATATAAAGGGTTTGGTCTGACAACACATATGTCTATCCAAAATTCTTCATCAGACTCGATCCATGTCCCTTTATTTGCCGGGAAAGCTAATCTGTACTATATCTTTGATATTTTTAAAAAGAAACTTAAATTACAGATTGGGATTGATGTAATGTATAATACAACCTATTTTGCAGATGGATATGCCCCTGCTCTCTATTCATTTTACTTCCAGGATAAAAATTATATTGGGAATTATTGGTTTGTGGATGCTAATGCAACCATTAGAATCTCCAGAATCTACTTCTTTGCCCGAATAGGAAATGTGTTATCTCCATTTCAACAATATAAAATGTATACGACACCAGCTTATCCGACTAAGGATTTTTTATTGACAATAGGGATCAACTGGAGATTTCACGATTAACAAACTGTATAGAAACATAAGATGGAATATAGAATTGAAAAAGATACATTAGGAGAAGTGAATATCCCAAAACACGCTTTATGGGGTGCTCAAACACAAAGATCTATTCAAAATTTTCAAATTGGAAATGAATTGATGCCATTGGAAATCATTTATGCGATTATTGCTGTTAAAAGAGCTGCAGCATTGGCAAATTTCGACTGTGGTGCTTTGCAACAGGAAAAAAAGGATCTCATTGTGCATACTTGTGAACAATTGCTGCAGGCTAAATATAATGATTCTTTCCCGTTGTGTGTATGGCAAACAGGTTCAGGAACTCAAACCAATATGAATGTTAATGAGGTGATCTCTCATCTGGCAGCTTCCATTTTTCCGGATATGCCTGCACTATCTCCTAATGATGATGTCAACAAATCTCAGTCCACAAATGATGTTTTTCCCACAGCAATGAGAATATCTGCCTCATTTGAGATTGTTTCTTCATTGATTCCTGCTCTTGAAAAACTGATTCAAACATTCCGCTTAAAAAGCAAAACCTATAAAGAGATCCAAAAAATCGGAAGAACCCATTTGATGGATGCTACTCCTTTGACTTTAGGAGATGAGTTTTCTGCATTTACTTCCCAACTGGAACATGGTCTGGATGCTATAAGTTTGGTAATGCCACACCTTTTTGAGTTGCCAATTGGAGGTACTGCCGTTGGTAATGGAATCAATGCTCCGGATGGATATGATCAGAAAGTGATTGACTATCTATCTGAAACGATCGACTTGCCTTTTCAGGTTGCTCCCAATAAGTTTGAAGCTATGGCCTCTCACGATACTTTTGTTGAACTTTCAGGTAGTCTGAAAAGACTGGCAGTTTCCCTTACGAAAATCGGGAATGATATTCGTCTTCTCTCTTCTGGCCCCAGATGTGGATTGGGTGAGATCACCATCCCTGCCAATGAACCAGGTTCATCCATTATGCCCGGAAAAGTGAACCCTACTCAATGTGAAGCTTTGACAATGGTTTGTTGTCAAGTGATTGGTAATGATACAGCTATCACAACCGGAGCTTTGCAGGGACATCTGCAGTTGAATGTTTTTATGCCACTCATTGCAAAAAATATTCTCCATTCTATCCGGATACTAACAGATGCAATGCACTCTTTTTGTGATCATTGTGTGGTAGGGATTGAACCTAACCTCCCAGTTATTCAAAAACATCTGAATAATTCCCTTATGCGAATTACCAAGCTAAACCCACATATCGGATATTATAATGCTGCTAAAATTGCTCAATATGCCCATCAAAATGACTTAACTCTCAAAGAAGCTGCTATAGAGTTACAAATATTATCTGCCGAACAATTCGATCAATTTATGAATCAATAATCAATAAAAATAATGAAAAACAAACAATTTATAGATTTAAATAATATCACAGATTTACTCCCAAAAGATTTCACAGAAGAGCAGGTGGCAAAATCTAAAACACTCTTTTACAAAGAGATATCAATGAAGATGCATCAGTTTTATGGTGGTAAAATGCAAACATTACCCAAAGCTCCCATATATGGTTTTAATTGGTTTAATGTATGGTACACTCCAGGTGTTTCTGCTGTTTCAACTTCAATCAGAGACAACCATGATCAGTCTTTTATCTTGAGTAACAGAAAAAATATGGTCGCAGTGGTCAGTGATTCTACGAGAGTTTTAGGAGATGGTGATTGCTCCCCTTCCGGAGGTCTGGGAGTGATGGAAGGAAAGGCCATGTTGATGAAATACCTTGGAGGTGTTGATGCCGTAGCATTGTGTGTGAATAGTAAAGATGAAACCGGTGAACCCAATCCGGATAAGATTATTGAATTTGTTAAAATGGTTCAACCCAGCTTTGGGGCAATCAACCTGGAAGATATTTCTCAGCCAAACTGTTTTAAAGTACTCGATGTGCTTAGAAAAGAGTGTGATATCCCCGTTTGGCACGATGATGCACAAGGGACAGCATGTGTGACCCTCGCCGGTGTGATCAATGCTTTGAAATTAACAGGTAAAAAAATGTCTGAGATCAAAGTGGTCCTTTTTGGTGCAGGAGCGTCCAATACCAGCATTGCCAGACTGATGATTACTGATGGTGTAGACCCAAAGAAAATCATCATGTTTGACAGCAAATCGACACTTCATAAAAATTGTGAACGCTACAAGAATGACCCAAGATTTTATGTACAATGGAATCTCTGTCAAATCACAAATCCAGATTGTATAACGGAACCGGAAGAAGCTTTTAAAGATGCTGATGTGTTGGTGGCTTTATCCAAACCGGGCCCTGATACGATTAAAACAGATTGGATCAAACTGATGGCCGAAAAAGCGATTGTGTTTGTTTGTGCCAATCCTGTTCCTGAAATATATCCTTATCAAGCCAAAGAAGCCGGAGCTTATATTGTTGCTACAGGTAGGGGAGATTTCCCGAACCAAGTTAATAATTCGGTTTGTTTTCCCTCTATCTTAAAAGGGACACTTTTGGTTTCAGCCAGAAAAATTACCGATACTATGGCCATTAGAGCAGCACATTCAATAGCAGAATTTGCTGAACAAAGGGGGATCTCTGTGGATAACATTATGCCAACAATGATGGAATGGGAACTATTTCCCAAAGTTGCTGCTGATGTTGCTATGCAGGCCATTAAAGAGGGTGTAGCCCTTAAAAACCTTACCTGGGATGAAGTGTACCAGGCTGCAAAAAAAGATATTATGGAATCACGAGAAATTACACAACTACTACAGGATAAAGGATATATAACACCAATATCCGATGAAGTTGTTGTGGATATAATGAATCATGTTGTAGAAACTATTAAAAAAATATAATCATGAATAGAATTTCACTAGTACTTGTTTTGTTTTTATTTAATATTTATCAGATGAATGCTCAAGAAACCAAATTTAAAGAGATCGATATCAAAGATCTTCCGGATAATATTGTTAAATTGATTGGAGATGACTGGATGCTCGTAACTGCAGGATCTATAGATTCATGTAATATGATGACCGCCAGCTGGGGTGGAATTGGAAATCTATGGAATATGCCGGTGGCTTTTATTTTTATCAGACCACAACGATTCACGTACCAGTTTACTGAAAAGGAAGAGTATTTTACTTTGACATTTTTTGAAGAAAAAGATCGCCCCATTTTAAATTTTTGTGGATCAAATTCTGGCAAAAATGTCGATAAGATAAAAGAAACTGGCCTTATTCCCCTTCAAACAGATTTGGGGAATGTTTACTATAAACAAGCACGGGTGGTAATTGAATGTCAGAAAGTATATTCAGATTTTATTGACAATAAGGGATTTACTAATCCTGAACTATCAGAATCTGTATATCCGAAAAAAGATTTTCATAAAATGTATGTGGGAAAAATAATAAAAGTGATGATACGTGAAAATTAAATAATTTTTATTATCTTTGCACCCTGATTCCAAATGTAAAAATTTGAACTAATAAAAACTATGAATAACGAAAAATTATTTCAACAGTTCCCTGAAGTTTCTACTCAAGAGTGGGAAGCGGTGATCATGAAAGATTTGAAAGGTGCTGACTATAACAAAAAACTGGTTTGGCATACTGACGAAGGTTTTGATGTTCGCCCTTATTATAGAGCTGAGGATTTGTTGAATATCTCTTATTTGGATTCATTACCCAACGAATTCCCATATACC
>JAEWUL010000190.1 GCA_023459435.1 Bacteroidota bacterium | reverse complement strand
AGCATTACGTCAAGCAATCAAACTAAGAGGAAAGGGAATACATGGATGTATTCACCATTCAGATGCGGGAAGTCAATATAAATCACATATTTATAAAGATCTAATAAAACAACACCATATTGTTCCTAGTATAGCTGAGAATTGTTTGCAAAATGGAATGGCAGAACAGCTGAATGGAGCCATTAAAAATGATTATATGCTATCTAACATAAGAAGTGTCAAAGAATTAAACAAGGTCTTAACACATGTAAAAAAGACGATTAATGAACAGATCCCTGTTGCAAATTTAGGATATATGACACCAGTACAATACGAAGAGTATTTAAAAACAGTACCTCTACCAAATCGTAAAATAATTAAACTATATGATTTTAACGATAAAAAAGGGGACTTTTTGCAGGCATAAACAACCCAAAAAAGTTGAATCTATTCAACTAAAAAAAAGCAGTATCTTTGCATAACAAAAAAACTGCTTTATACAACTTTTTAAGTTGGTTATTGATATTCCTGGTTGCCCTGAGTCCCCACAACAGAACAACTTCCGCTTCTCAATAACAAAACAAAATTAATAAATGAAAATGAAACAGTTAAAAAAAGTTATGAACACAAAAGTTATAAAACTAAACTTAGTGTAAACTGATTTCATGAGAGCACATTTCTGCAACTATTCACTATTCACTATTCACTATTTGTTATTTGTTATTCACTACAAAACCGCAGGTTTTGTGCGCATTAGGGCGGAGACCGACGGCAGCAGGGTGGGATGGTTGGATGGGTGGTGCCGGAATGCCCTTAACAATTAACAATTAACAATTAACAATTAACAAATAAAAATTTTAAAATGAATTATGAATAATAAATAATGAAAAAAAACTGTTTTATTTTTGTAGTTAGAATCATTTTTTTATGTATTTTTGCAAATAAATATTAGTGATGGCATCTTTTTTATCGTTATACAATGAAGTGGAACATAAAATTAGAGCTGCAGTTGTACTACTGGGTGAGCAAAAAGAGGAGAACGTGAAGTTGAAAATGTTGTTGGATGAGCAGGCTAAAAAGTTAGAGAGACTAGAAGAGGAGGTGGAATCACTTAATGAAAAAAATAAAATATTAACCATAACAAAAACTGTATTATACAAAGAAGACAAAAAAGATACAATAAAGAAAATTAACGATTTAGTGCGGGAGATAGACAATTGTATAGGGCTTTTAAATAGAGTAGAATGGAAGAAGGAAGAATGACAATCAAACTGATTATTGCTCAAAGAGTTATTGAGTTAGTCATTCAGAAAGAGTGGGAGGAATACTATCGAAAAGCCGAAAAAGTGATCAATGAGAGCTTTTTCAATTTTGCAAAAAAATGGACTTATACCGATCATCAGGACATTTTGTCCAAAATTTTGATTAATTTTGTAGTCCAAGGAATTGAAACCGAGGAGAGACTTCAAGCTTATGAAGAAGATTTAATACCAAAAATGGAAGAATTGAAAAGATTGACCGATAAAATCAACATTGATTAACGTTCTTTGAATAGAGACATCCCGCAATTGCTCAGATACGTTTGTAAAACTCAACAGTTACAAATTGAAGGCTAGGCTCAATTTAGATGAAAACAGGCCCGATTATCGAAAGATAAGGCGTTAAAACCCTGGGACGTTTGAGATCTTTAGGCTCCTTCATATTTATTTTTAGGAGTTTTTCGAAACCCTATGGAGCATTGCGGGTTTTTTTTTGAAATCAATTTAAAATAAATAACTATTAATTAAACTAAAAATATAATAAAATTTATGACGACCGGAATTATTATTGGGATCATTATTGGCATTGGTGCCGGTATTGCATTATCCTATACCCTTTTGAAAGGGGCACTCGTTAAAAGTAGTCAGAATATCCAAAAAGAAGCTGAAGCACTACTTAAAAAAGCAACAGAAGATGCAGAACTGGTAAAAAAAGAGAGAATCCTTCAAGCCAAAGAGAAATTTCTTCAACTTAAAAGTGAACATGAATCATTAATAAATGAAAAAAATCAACAAATTGCAGTAGCAGAAAATAGGATCAAACAAAAAGAGACCACCTTAAATCAGAAACTGGAAGATGTAAACCGCAAAAATGCGGAAAACAATCAGTTGAAGGAGAATCTCAATAAACAATTGGAATCTTTGAATGTGAAGCAAGCTGAACTGGATAAACAGACAGCGATTCAAAAGGAGAAACTGGAATCGATTGCTGAGTTATCTTCTCAACAAGCGAAAGAGCAATTGATAAAGTTGATGGAAGATGAAGCCAGATCCCAAGCGATGGTTTTGGTAAATGATATTATTGAGGAAGCTAAAGCATCTGCTACATTTGAAGCTAAAAAATTGGTGATCAAATCGATACAACGTACCGGTGTAGAAGCTGCCCTTGAAAATGCAGTCTCTGTTTTCAATATCGAAAATGATGAGATCAAAGGTAGAATCATTGGCCGTGAAGGTAGAAACATCCGTGCTCTTGAGAACCTTACGGGTGTGGATGTGATTATTGATGACTCTCCGGATGCCATTCTGTTATCAAGTTTTGACCCTGTAAGACGGGAGATCGCCCGGTTATCACTCGGGAAACTGGTCACTGACGGCAGGATTCACCCAGCCAGAATCGAAGAGGTGGTGGCCAAAACCAAAAAACAGATCGAACAGGAGATCCTTGAGATTGGAAAAAGAACTTGTATAGACTTAGGTATTCATAATATGTCTAACGACTTAATGCGTTTGGTGGGTAAGATGAGATACCGTTCCTCTTATGGACAAAACTTATTACAACACTCCAAAGAGGTGGCTAATCTTTGTGCCACTATGGCTGCTGAGCTGGGATTGAATGCCAAGATTGCTAAACGTGCCGGATTACTCCACGATATTGGTAAAGTGCCTGATACTGAACCAGAATTACCACACGCAATCTTTGGG
>JAEWUL010000189.1 GCA_023459435.1 Bacteroidota bacterium | reverse complement strand
GGGTTCAGGCGGGCGTTGTGAGAGATGATTTGAATCAAATTCTGAAACCGTATCAACTGTTTTTTGCTCCGGAAACCTCTACCTCAAATCGCGCCTGTATCGGTGGAATGTTCGGAAATAACTCCTGTGGCGGCAACTCTTTGATCTACGGAAGTACACGTCACCATGTTCTGGAAGCTAAAGGTTTTTTATCAGATGGCTCTTTTGTCCATTTTAAAGATCTGTCATTAAATAAGTTAGATCAATTATTGGCTGCAAATACTTATGAATCTGAGATATATAGATCCATTTTTTCTTTATTGCATCCCGCTGAGATTCAAAAGGAGATTGCAAATCAGTTTCCCAATCAGCAAATCAAAAGAAGAAATTCCGGTTATGCTATAGATGAAATAATTACTAATCAGTATATTAATCCTGAAAAATATCCTGATACACCTTTCAATTTGTGTACCTTACTGGCCGGATCTGAAGGAACGCTGGCGTTTATTACCGATATTAAACTTCAGCTTTCACCCGTCCTTTCTTTACAAAAAGCGGTAATTGGAGTCCATTGCGATTCCATTGATGAGGTTTTGAAAGGAAATCTGATTGCACTCGGGTTTCAACCCACTGCAGTTGAATTGATTGATAATCAGATTATTCAGTTGAGTCTTCAAAATAGTTCCCAAAAAGAGAATGTTTCGGTTTTAAATACCGAAGAGGAGGGGAGACCGATCCATATTTTAGCGATTGAATTTAGTGAGGAAACTGAAGTCGCTCTAAGTGAAAAATGCCAAAACTGTATAGATGCACTTCAACAACAGGATATGGGCTACTCCTATCCGATACTTCGGGGCTCAGACCTCAATAAAATCTGGCAAATCCGAAAATCGGGTCTGGGAATCATGTCAAACATGAAGGGACCCGCAAAACCTAAATCTTTTGTGGAGGATAGTGTTGTGCTTCCTGAATTTTTACCCGCCTATTTTGCTGAATTTGAAGCTATTTGCAAAGATCGAGGGATCTCGATAGTGGCTTATGGTCATATTTCGACCGGTGAGATCCATAAAAAGCCGGTGCTCGATTTCCGGAATCAGAAACATTTTGAATTGTTTCGGGAATTGGCTGAAAAAGATGCCCACTTAGTCAAAAAATATGGAGGTTCACTCAGCGGTGAGCACGGCGATGGCCGGTTAAGAGGGGAATTTATCCCTTTGATGCTGGGCGACAGGATCTATCAGAAGTTTATTGAACTTAAAAATATTTTTGATCCGCACCGGATTCTGAATCCCGGAAAAATTGTGGAAACGCCCAGAATGGATCAATTTTTAAGAGAAACACCTCAGGATAAACCGGTTACTATCGATTCGTTTTACGATTTCTCTGAAACGGATGGATTGGTAAATGCGCTCAAAAAATGTTGTAATTCAGGAGATTGCCGGATATCATCGCTGCAAACCGGAACGATGTGTCCCTCTTATCAGGCTATGAATGAAGAGTATTACAGCACCAGAGCCCGAGCCAATTTGCTTCGGGAAATGATCCTGAATAGTTCCCGTGAAAATCCATATTTTTCTCAATCATCTAAGGAAAAATCGGCAAATTTAAAATATGATGATCACGAATTGTATGAGATCTTGTCGTGGTGCCTCTCCTGCAAAGCGTGCAAAGCGGAATGTCCGTCACAGGTTGACTTAACCAAGTTAAAAGCTGAATTTCTTCAACAATACTACACCCGACATCGAATCCCGTTCAGGTCATGGATCATTGGAAACTACCCCAGATTTAATCAGCTGGGCGTCAATTTCTCTTCCATCTATAATTTTGTGATCACTCAAAAAACGGTATCAAAATGGTTTATAAAGGGGATTGGTTTTGCTGTGGATCGAAGTTTACCTGAGATTCAAAGCTACACTTTATTAAAATGGCATCAAAAACGAAAAGAAAAACCTGTTTTTGATCGAAAAGTGTACCTTTTCCCTGATGAATTCATCAATTTTAATGATGTGGAGATCGGAATAAAAGCGATACTTTTACTGGAACGTCTTGGTTATCAGGTTGAAATGATCTCTTCAGCATTTAGTGGCAGAACCTATCTCTCTAAAGGAATGCTCAAAAGTGCAAGAAAATGTGCTGAGAAAAATATTGAGATTTATAAAGATGTCATCACTTCAAGCACTCCACTTTTAGGGATTGAACCCTCTGCAATACTCTCATTCAGAGATGAATATCCGGATTTATTGCAGGGAGAGCTGAAAAAAAGGGCGCTTCAAATCCAATCCCATTGTTTATTGATCGATGAGTTCATTGTTCGTGAATTTGAAAAGGGTAATATTGGTTCAAAATCATTTACAAATGACGCAAAAAAGATTATTTTTCATGCTCATTGTTATCAAAAAGCGCTCTCTGATAAGACGATAAGTGTCAAAATGATGCAAATTCCAAAAAATTACTCGGTTGAGTTGATTGAAGATGGCTGTTGTGGAATGGCCGGTTCTTTTGGGTTTGAAAAGGAACACTATGACCTATCCCAAAAAATCGGAGATTTAAAATTGTTTCCGGCAATCAAATATCGGGAGGAAGGAACCCTGATATCCGCATGTGGCACCAGCTGCCGCCATCAAATCAAAGATGGAACCCATGAACCCTCATTCCACCCCATCGAAATTTTATATGACGCCCTAATTTGCTAATACCTTTCGCCTTGTGTCTTTAGCCTTTAGCCCTTAGCCTTTAGCCCTTAGCCTTTCGCCTATTTAATTTTCATCCTCTCCCAAATCCAGGTCGGAATGATCTTCATCAACCCCGAGATGTATCTCCACTTGCCATCCACGTAAATTTTCCTTTTTTGTTTTAACAATCCACGATAGATGATTTTAACGGCTTTATCACAGGATAAAGTCAAAGGATAGTTTTGACCTGCAATGATTTCAGTGTCTACAAATCCTGGAATAATTGTCGTATATTGGATGTTAACTTTTCGTGTATTGGAGGCGTGTGCCATCGCTTCGAGATACAATCTTTGATACCCTTTACTTGCAGAATAAGCGGAAGAGCCACCAATACCTCTAAATCCGGCAACAGAACTGATAGCGGCAATATGGCCATGTCCCTGTGCTTTAAAAAACTGAAACATATAACAAACCGCTTTTACAAATCCGGTAATATTCACATCATTGGTCCATTGTTCATTGGATAACTCCATGTCGAAATTGGTTTTTCCCACTCCGGATGAATATAAAAACAGGTCACAACCATTTAGTTTTCCGATTAAATGTTCAATACCCTTTTCCAGTTGGGGATCGGTTACGTCAAGTACTTCATAAACGACATGATCCGGAAAATTTTGAGCCAATTCCTCCAATCGTTCCACTCTCCTACCGGCGATACCAACCTGGTGACCTGCGGCGGCAAAAAGTTCAGCAGTTCCTCTTCCTAATCCTGATGTTGCTCCTAAAATAATGATTTTCATTCTGTTATAATATGTTATTTGTTGATGCAAAGATATTGAAATTATACCAATTTTTGCTCTCCATTTTATGTGGTTCATTTATCGTATTTTTGCCAAAAATTTTAAACAATGAAGAGAGTAGACTTTTACATGCTATTAGGAGTGATCCTGTTTTTTGCACCATTTTTCATTTTCCAACCTGTATACGACTGGTACACAACCTTTAATATCAATCATCCATTAATCATGGCCTTTTTAAAATTTGCCATATTAGCCACATTTGGAGAAGTGTTGGGTCTTCGTATCAAAACAGGGAAATACAACACTCCAGGATTTGGAATACTACCAAGAGCATTGGTATGGGGTATTTTAGGGATGTGGATTGCCATTGCCATGGGTGTTTTTCGTTTTGGAGTACCTATGTACTTAGGCAAATTTGACTTTTTCACCCAACTGCCAGAAGCCATGAGTGGTTCTTTTTCAGGGTTTAAACTTTTTGGAGCTTTTTGTATCAGTGTCATGATGAATACCACTTTTGCTCCCGTTTTTATGACCATTCACAAAATAACCGATACCCATATCGCCAATTGCAAAGGAAAACTCAGTTTCTTAACGACACCGCTCCCTTTTGGAGAGATCATGGCACAATTAAACTGGAAAGTACAATGGGGTTTTGTATTCAAAAAAACCATCCCTTTTTTCTGGATACCGGCTCACACCATCACATTTATTTTACCAACCCAGTATCAGGTTCTTTTTGCGGCTTTACTTGGAATTGCGCTGGGGCTTATCCTATCTATTGCAGCCATTAAAAGCAAAAGTGAAGCAAAATAAGTTCTTGTAAGCAACATTTTTAAGACAGGTATGTCTTATAACAAATAATTGATGTTAATGACAGAAGAGGAGATCATAAAAGGGTGTCAGAATGGTAGAGAAAAATGCCAGAAAATGCTTTATGATCAGCACTCTAAGTTGGTGATGGGGATTGCTTTAAGATTTGCAAAAAATGAAAATGACGCATACGACATTTTTCAGGATGCATTCCTTAAAGTATTTTTATACATCAAAAATTTTAAATTTTTAGGTTCTTTTGAAGGTTGGGTTAGAAAAATTGCCGTTACAACAGCTATCTCCTGGTACAGAAAACAAGTTTCTGAAAGAAAAAATGAGATTGAGATTGAGTTGGTCGAAGATTATCCGGAATTATCGATTGATGATGAAATTGAAATCTCATTAGATGAGATGCTCAAGATGGTCAATGAACTACCGGATGGATACAGAATGGTATTCAACTTGTTTGCTATTGATGGATACAAACATGAAGAGATCGCTGCCATGCTGAATATTTCTGAAGGTACTTCCAGATCCCAGTTCTTCAAAGCCAAACATGTATTACAAAAAAAGATAATTGAAAAATATAAATTCAATTGATTATGAAAGAGGTTGGACAATATTTCAAAGAGAAGTTAGATCAGTATAAACCTGATGTAACAGAACAATTCTGGACTAAAATCCAGAATGATAAGGGATTAAAAAAATTCAACAGAACAGCTCTTATTAAAAGAGCATTATTGTATTATATCACTCCCGTTTCAATTGTTTTGATTACAGGGGCAGTGTTATGGTCCATTTCGAACAACCAAAACCCTGATTTAAAAACAGTTGAGGTTCTAACAATTCAAAACAACACAATCAGTGAACCTACAGAACCACAACAAGAGCCTTATACAACTCCTGTAGCTTCGATGGAAAGCGAACCAACTGTTTCAAAAAGGGAACAATCTTCTGTTTCCATTTCTAAACCTGATCCCACCAATAAAAACAACAATCCTGTAATTTCTAAAAATGAACCTGTTTCTAAAAACAAACCCGTTCAAAATACGACAACCGAACCCAATCTGAACCCTACTACGATTAAAACTACACCAGCTAACAACAGTAAACAACCCGATCTTGTAAAAAACAATACACCTAAACCTTCACAAACTGAACCAAAAACGTCCATTCCAGATACAACAGAAGCTATAGAAGAAGAACGCGCACACCTATCCACAGATCCTGATGAAGACAAGAAACTTTTTATCCCAAAAGGATTTACACCAAACAATGATGGCAAAAACGACTTGTTTTTCGTATATGCAGACTGGGAAGTGGACAGTTTTGAAATCACCATTTATCAGAGAGGTGGCATTATTGTATATAAATCAAATGATATCCAACAAGGATGGGATGGGCTATTCCAGAACATGGATGCACCACAAGGAGCTTATTTTTACATCATAACATACAAAAATCAAAAAGGGGATGACAAGATGCTCAAAGGAACACTAAACCTAATTCGATAATATCAAGGCTATGATAAACAGACAAATACCCCCCGAAACTTTT
>JAEWUL010000188.1 GCA_023459435.1 Bacteroidota bacterium | reverse complement strand
TGTCCAGCAATTGTGCTGTTTCATCTGAGATCTCAATGGTAGCATCAAAAGAGTGTGTTTCTAAATAACGCACAATCTGATTTGCAAAATGATGAACATTAATGACAATATGCTCAATTCCGGCACTGATCAGTTTCCGGATGGCATGTTCCAACAGAGGTATTCCCTTGTATTCAACCAAAGCTTTTGGTTTATCTGCAGTGAGGGGATACAATCGGGTTCCTAAACCTGCGGCAAATATCATTGCACTGATTTTTTCCATAAACCTATTTTTTATAAAAATTACGTAAAAAGCCAAAACTGATCTCTGTAAAGTCTGCCTGTCCTAAATTGGCATTGACATGGGCTCCTACAAACCAGTTGTATTTTGGAATATCATTGATATTGAATAGATAAGTTTTGAGTCCGATCCTTGAATTGAGGTTTTTTTTGAGTTTATATTTAGTTGGATTCTCAGGACTGTATAGCTCACAATAGGTTTTATAAAATGGTTTGTACAGATTTAATCCTCCCTCAAAAGTGAACCCGAAGTGTCCATACATCAGTTCGATACCATTTAAGATATAGAAATTGGAGGCAAAAGCAAATCCGGAATTGTATTTTTCAATATCTGAGTGGATATCATTGTGATATACATAGTTAAAGTGTTCATAATAGCGGTACCCAACCCCGATATAGAACTTAAATCCTCTGTTCAGAACAAATCCGGTCATCAAATTGGTGCCATATACCGCTCTTTTAGGGCCACCCACAGGCCCCAGTGGTCCACCCAGCTCATGAAAACCGATGATAGGATTTAATTGGGTAAAAAAATAGATCTCTTTTTTGATTTTAGGGGTTTCCATTCTTCTCTTTGGATCAAATCCGTTTTGGCGATCTACCTGAAGGAATGATATTTGGCCTACTAAACCATTGATCCCCATATTGGGTAATTGTGTATGTCCGTCAGAGCTATGAATATACCCCACTCCCATTCGAACAATTCCATATTTTGTAGTTATGATATTTTGTTTCAGGGAGAGTTCAAAAGCCCAGTTGATAGGTGCCCCTAAGGCAATATTTTGCTCATTTTTTCTGAAATACTGAGTTGTATAACTCGCACCAAGTCCGATTTTTATAGAGGGTCGGTAACTCAATTGTTTCCCGATGACATACTCCACAAATGGGATCACTTTGATTTCGTACCCGTAGATATTGGGTTCTCCTAAATCTGTAAGACCAATAGTGACTCCTGTTAGTGGAAATTGATGAAAACGAGCCCATTGATTCTGAGGATCTTGTTGTAAGGTTCCAAAACTAAAAAGGATCGAAGATAATGTTCCGGAAGGGGCAAAGCGAGGACTTGTGGGAAATATTTTCCCCATTTTAAACGCTATTTCATAAAAGTGGGGGTTTAAATGGGTTTGTTCTTCTGGTTGTAAATTTTGAGCAGATATGGGATAGATAGCTATAAAGTATATAAAGAGCAGGAACACTTTACATTTGGTATTTAGAATCTGAAAAGTAACGGATCGTTTCAAAACTTATAGAATGGTTTGTTAATAAAGCATTAAAGTGCAAAAATAAACAAAAAGATTCTAAAATTACTAAAATGGATAATCGTTTATATTGGGATTTGCAATAAAGTGGATAAAAGCTCCATTTTTTCAGTCATCTCAATTTCGGTCTTTACTTTCATTAATGGGAAAATGGGAAGATCGTGTTTGTCGTATAAAATAATGGTGTAGTTTTCGTTAGGGACATCGATTCTTCTGTTTGATAAACTTCTTGCGCTCCAGCCATCATTGGTAATTTTGTATCCTAAGCTCATAGAAGGATCAACAGAGATCCACTTTCCAACGGGAATAATTCCGAAATAGTACTCACACCATTTCACTCTTTTTTTATCGGTATCAATGATCACAATAGCTCTTGAAAAAGCAAAGAGAGCCCCGAACATCATGATAAAAGCTGCACGCCATGTGAACAACATGGTAATCAGACCAATACCAAAAAAGATCATCCCTGATGAGGAGCCTGTTGGGCCAAAGATGTAAGAAATTTTATTTTTCAGGATCATGATATTATTTTTTACCCTCAATAATAGGATCAACCAGCTGAGGAATATTCATTTGCATTTTGGAAATCGTATATCCTCCAAATATTCCTAAACCATTTTGAATATTGGAATAAACCATTACCGGTTCTGCAAGAAAACCACCCTGGGCTTCATAATATTTACTCAACTGAACATAATAGAGGTACATATCTTTGGATATGGCATTGACATAAATTTCAAGGGGGTTCACCTCTTCCATAAAATTATAGGTCTCAATATCTAATGTGAGCACTCTGGATTGACCATTGATCAATTTGTCTGAGAAGATGGCGTAATTGAGAAAACGATCGGTTCCATTTTCTACAAAAGATTCTCTTGTGTAAAAAGAAATGGGATATCCTTTGTTTTTAAATGAGATCATATAATAATTTACATCCTGAACAGGGTCTTCAATTTTGATTCTAAATCTCAAATAGGGAGTCGATTGATACATATCCTGACTGATAATGGTTGCGGTATCGATCAGTTGAAAAGGGACAGATTCAGGGATATGTGTTGTAGAGGAGACCTCTTCATTCCCTCTGGAAACTTTTAAGGTGTATGAATTTCCCTTCTCGCAAACATAATCAGCCATATAAATTCCATCTCCCACATGATTAAACGTGGTTACCTGGGTTTCCCCTTTGTAAAGGGTCACATGAGCATCTGTAATAAGAGGAAAAGAGTAATCACCATCCAGAATAAAGCGACTTTGGGACAGGTACACCGTTGGATTTTGCTGATCGTTGATGAATGAGTTCACTGTGATTTTTCTTCCTTCATCAGGGATCTCCATATCAATGAATTTTTCACATGATGCAAATAATAGAGCTGAAATGATTATAAATACTATTTTGTTCATGATTCTTAAAATTTATAAGTATAAGAGAATGAAGGGATGATTGGAAATAAGCTGATCTGTTTCAAGCGGGTTGTAGGATTTCCTTGGTAGTCATAAGAGGTGTCAAAAGTGACCATAAAAGGATTTTGTCTGTTGTAAATATTGTAGATATTGATACTCCAGGTTCTTTCTCCTCTTTTCAGTTTTTTATGAAAGTTAACCCCAATATCTAAACGGTGGTAGGAAGGCATCCTGAATCCGTTTCTCTCTTTGTAGTATTCGATGGGTTGAAAGTCAAAGAAGGAGGAAAAATATTCTGAAAAACCGCTGTATCGTTCAATAGGTAAATTGAGCGCATTTCCGGAACCATAAACCCAGACAACACCCAGATCTATCCGATCGTTGAATTTGTAATTGGCAGCTATTCCAATATCGTGACGACGATCATATTTATAAGGAAATATTTTTCCAAAGTTGAGGTTTTCAAAAATTCGGTTGGTCCAGGAAAGGGTATAGCCAATCCA
>JAEWUL010000187.1 GCA_023459435.1 Bacteroidota bacterium | reverse complement strand
TGGGAAAGTAAAAGTGGTGACTGCTTTTGCCGATTTTAAGGTTCAAACAGTTACGGCTTTTCCTGATATTAAAGTTAAAAAAGCAACCTGCTTTCCTAATCAATGCGGGGAGTGGCAGTTTGTGGATGCTTTCCCGGGAACCCGTTAGCATTCTTCTACGTAAAAACTTTGGGTTTCCGATCATTTCGTTGATATCAGCAAAATGATCGACTTAATCAAAGATCAATCGCCCCACTTTTTCTGATAAAAATCGTTTAAATTGTGGAGATTCGAGAACTTTTATTTCATCACAAAGTCCTATTACAAAACGGCCAATCCCTTCAAAACTGCACACTTTGGTTTCTAAAATCCATTCATTATCTGATGTTTGAACCATCTCCTTTTCGGCTAAGGGGTACTCTTCCATTAACAACATGGCGGCACGAATACTCATCTTAATTTTGATGGGATACAATTTATCACAACTCATTCTGAACAGATCCATATTCCCCATTTTGTGCTTACTTTTATATTGAAATGGTGTCTCTAATCGTTCCACTTTTCCGATGCGGGAGACTTTAAACAATTTGTTTTTTGCTGTTTCCGGTTCATAAGCCCAGATCTGAACATAATTGGTAGTAAAAGCAAATGGTTCTATGAGTCTATCGGTAATGTCATTAGATTTTGCCGATTGATATTGGTGTAAAACAACTTGTTTGGATGAGTAAATGGCATCGGTTAAGATATTGATATTATCCGCAATGATTCCTTTATGTGTCGTTTCAGCTAAAATCTTGTAATTGTAAAGGGTTCCCAATTTTTTCTTTAGGTTTTGCTTATAGATATTCGTTTCTGCAATGGAATCGATCGCTTTTTGAAGGATATGGGATTCCTCTTCTGTGAAATGGAGCAATTCACTGATATCTTTAAAATGGGGAGAATCTTTATCCAATTTGAATATATTCCCATTTTTTTTTACCACAAAACCTGCATCCTTAAAGGTTTCTATGTAGCGATACACCGTTCTTTCGCTCATTTCTAAGCGATCAGCGATTTCTGCTAACGTGTAGGACATATTCCCAGTTAACATCTTCATAAGACGTAACAATCGATCAATTTTAGCTTGTTCTAACATGTTTCTATAGAATCAGTTTCTCAAATATTGAAAAACAAAAATAGGAAAAACTTTAATAAAGGGCACTACAAATGAGACAATAAATAGTCTATCATTTCAAAAGTTCCGTTTCCGTCACCAAAAATGGGTGGAAACGTCTGAGGTGGGTGTTGTGAAAATTGTTGAAACGCTTGTATCATTCTTTCAGGATCAGCATCGGTCAAAAGGGCTGCTCCCTCTTGTACAATCTCAACCCATTCGGTCTCAGCTCTCACAATAATGGATGGCTTTCGGTAAAAATAGGCCTCTTTCTGAACTCCGCCTGAATCCGTAACGATCATTTTCGCATTTTTTTCCAGACAAGTGATCTCTAAAAACGAAAGCGGCTCAATAATGATCAAGTTGTGATGATCTTCTATCTGATCCAAAAGATCATCATCAAATCCATTGGAAATCGCTTTGGCCGTTCTGGGATGCAAAGGGAGCACAACCTTCATCTCTTTCGCAATCTCCAACAACCCTTTAAAAATGGCTTGTAATCTTTCCGGTTGATCTGTATTAAAGTTCCGGTGTATGGTGGCCAGCACAAAATGGTTTTCAGTCACTCCAAATTCGTGAAGAATTGAGGTATATGACTGAGCCAATTCTCCGTAATACAGCGCATTATCATACATGATATCACCACAATGGATGACGTGTCTTTTGTGAATAGAATCTTTTAAAAAAAACCCATGGGTGATCCCCTCTTTGTTTAAGTTCTCAATAGCAGTCAATGTGGGTGCAAAAAGAAATTGGGACAGTTGATCCGTTTTGACGCGATTGTACTCTTCAGGCATGTTGTCATTGTAGGATCTTAAACCTGCTTCTACATGAGCTAACGGGATCTGTTCCAAATGCGCCGCTTCTGCTCCTGCCAAGGTAGAGTTGGTATCTCCGTAAACCAATACCAGATCAGGATGAACCTCTCGAATCACCTCCCTGATTTGATCAATCATCTGATGATGTGCATCTTGATCCCATATTTCGGGTGACTTGAACTGAAAATCAGGTTTTGGGATATTCAACTCTTCAAAAAATATTTCCGACATATTCGGATCATAATGTTGGCCTGTATGAATTATACACTCTTGAATATCCTCCCTGTAATAGGCTGATATTGTTCTACTTAAAGCTGCCGCTTTGATAAACTGAGGCCTTGCGCCAATGATGGTTACTATTTTTTTCATTATAGAATATCTTCTTCAAAAAAACTGTAAAAACGATCTTTATGTACAATGATGTGATCCAAAAGCTGAATGTTGAGCAGATGAGCTGCTTCCTTTAATTGTTGGGTGAGTTGTTTATCTGCCTGACTCGGTTTGAGCTGACCCGATGGATGGTTATGACAAACAAAGAATCCGGTAGCTGAGAGTTCCAAAGCATGTTTCATAATCAGGCGGATATCTACGGATGTAGCGGTTAAGCCCCCTTTTCCGATAATATGTGTTCCCAGAATATTGGAATTCTGGTTCACAAAAACGGCCCAAAACTCTTCATGGGGTTGATTGGCATTTTTATCTTGCATAAAATGGCACAAATCATTAGGGGATAATATTTTATCCTGATCTTTCACTTTCTCTACAGTTCTTCGTTTCCCTAATTCAAAAGCGGTAAGGAGTGTGATGGCTTTCACTTTGCCAATCCCTTTAAACTGAGATAATTGCTTTACAGATAAATCTGCTACAGCATTTAGACTCTGATTGGATGCAGCTAAAATGTTTTTGGCCAGTTCTACAGCAGATTCCTGAGCAGAACCGTTTCGGATTAATATGGCAAGTAATTCAGCATCAGAAAGATGTGAAAACCCACTGGTTAAATACTTTTCCCGGGGCCTGTCTGATACACCCCACTGAGTAATGGTAAGTTTTGTCATAGCATATGTAGTTTTAGGTTAATTTCTTTTTAATAAGAAGGGTAGTAATACTTGATCTAATGATTTATGAATATCTACGGGGATCATATCGATCTGATATTGTCCACATTTTATCTTTAATTCCTGGAAAAAATCTCCAATGGCTGCTTTGTAATAATCTCTGATATAATTGGAATGCAATTTCACCTCATCCCCGGTTTCCATATCGATAAATTTGTACAATCTATTGTCGTAGGAGAAATCGAACTCCAGCTTTTTATCGTAAGTATGAAAAAGGAGCACTTCATGTTTATTATGTCTCAGGTGTTGAAGTGCCAGCATCAATTCATCCATATTTGAATTGCTTTCAAACATATCACTAAAAATCACAACCATTGATCTTCTGTGGATCTGATCAGCAATACGATGAAGGGTGTCCGTTACCATAGAATTCTTTTTTACCTGAATATCAATAGGTTGTAAAATCTTTTCCATCTCACGATAGATCATTTTCTGATGGGCTTCACTCCCTCTGGCTCTGGTATGTAGTTCTAAAGTATCAGAAAAAACACTTAACCCAACCGCATCTCTTTGCCCTTTTAGAATCTGTATCAATGCAGCAGCAGCATAAACAGACCAGAAAATCTTATTCGGGGTAGCTAGTGTGTATGTTTTTTGAGTAGGGAAATACATGGAAGAGGAGTTGTCAATCACCAGCTGACAGCGCAGGTTGGTCTCCTCTTCGTACCTTTTAGTGAATAACTTATCTGTTTTAGCGTATAGTTTCCAGTCGATATGTTTAGTGGGTTCTCCTGTATTGTATTGTCGATGTTCAGCAAACTCTACGGAAAAGCCATGCATAGGACTTTTATGGATTCCGGTAATAAAACCCTCCACCACTTGTTTGGCAATCAACTCCAGGTTAACAAATTGAGTAAGTTTAGTAAAATCAATAGTATAAGACATATTCAATCTTTGTATGGTTCAGTTATAGTTTAACAATTTTTTTAGCAACAAGGCCTTTATCGGTATAGAACTTCAGGATATAGATCCCCTGAGATAGAAGGGACATATCTATTGTACAATTTTTGTTTACAGGTTGTAAGGAATAGATCAGTTTTCCGGATGGATCATACAATCTGATGAGATCTACATTAGGGATATTCTGATCCATCATATTAATATTTAAGTGATTATAAACCGGATTTGGATAAAGTATGACATTAAAAGAATCAGTAACATCATCTACTTTAGTAGGATCCACAAAATAGGCATAAATAATATGACCATTGGAAACATTAGAGAAAAGGTATTGCGTTTGGGTTGGAACAACCTCATCATCGATAAAGAGTGATGATAAAACAAACCCTGGATTTGGGGTCATGATAAAAGTTTGATCTGCCCCTTCCACTACTTCGATATTTCCTGCTGGTTCAATCGTTCCGCCGGCATTGGACATAGCCAGGATGGTGAACATCTGAGGTGATGCAATCCCATTGAGAATCACATTTTTTTGAGTGGTCCCACTTTGAAGGGTTAAAGATGAGGAGAATGTCCCGTCTGTTGTGGGATTAAACCTGACAAAAACAGCTTCTGACGAATTGTAGGGAAATTTCAATTGGTTATACCATGAAGTATTGTTCTTTGAAATTTCAAAATGGGTTGGGGCTGTTACTGTAATAGAATCTAGCAGGTCAACACCGGAAAATGTAAAAAACTGCGCTATAGATGGTTGCCCTACAACAGTTTGGAAATCGATGGTATCAATTGAGGTAATTATTTCGCTATTGAGTACAGTTGCATGGACAGAAATATCATCGATAGAGACACCATATCCATAATTGGATTTGGCTTCAAAAGCGATATAATAAGTTGAAGAAGGGTTAGGGAGATTGATGGTTGTTAACGTCCAGGATTCCGTACTGGTGGAATAGGTATTGAGCAATACCCAGTTTGCTGTTGGGCCGGTTCTATAGAACACTTTCAATTCATCCACATCACCACCCCATGCAGGATGAGCACGCCAGAATGTTAATTGAGGATTCGAAATAAGGGTAACGTTAAGGGAAGGTGTAATCAGTTTGGTTTTGTTTTGGGAATAGGAATCATGGAAGAACAATCCATTTTTGGTACCGGAGTGAGCAAAAGTGGGATGATTTGTTGAGGATCCGCCATTATGACCTCCATTTTGGAAGATCCAGTTCACCTGACCTGTTTCAAATGTTTGAGCCCAACAAGAGGGTAATGACCCATTTTCAAAACCTTCTGTAAAAGGAAAGGTTGAAATCACATCACAGATTGTTCCGTATAGATTTACTGTAACAGGCTGAGCAGTGCCACTAGAGAGTGT
>JAEWUL010000186.1 GCA_023459435.1 Bacteroidota bacterium | reverse complement strand
TCATCGGAACACATTACTTTCACATACTCCCCTTTTGCATAAGACAACACTCTATCAAAATTCCCAACCATTCCAAGGTTTGATTCATTAATATACCATTGAATTCGAGGATCTTCTACTTTTTTTATAAGATCAACGGTGTTGTCTGTGGAACAGTTATCACAAATAATAATTTCGAGCCTGGAATAAGTTTGGGAAAGAACGCTATTTAAAGTACTTAAAATCGTTTTTTCTGAATTGTAGCAGGGAATGCAAACAGAAACAAGAGGTGTGGTGGATTTATTTATCATAAATTGTATCCTCCATAAACATTTTAATTCCATTATAGATATCAACTTCTGGAGTCCACTGAGGAAGAACGATCCCTTTTTCCCATGGAATCATTACTTCATTGGGTCTATATGAAATGGCTCCCCAATGAATTGACATTGGTTTTCCCGTAACTTCACTAAAAATAGCAGCCAGTTCTTTTAAGGGGTATCTTTTTTGAGATGTTAAAACATACTCTTTTTCCAGTATAGAATTGGTTTGTAATTGTTGGACTAAAGACAGAAACCCGGAAACCACATCATCAATATATAAAATATCCATAATTTGCTCACCTGGAGACATATTCAAAGTCTCACCGGTTAAAGTGATCTGTTTAAAAAGATTAAATATTTTTTTTCTAGGATCATTTTTTCCAAAAGTATCACACAATTTAAGGGTAACAAAAGAGATAGGGATTACTTTAGAATAATATTCAGCTACAGAAATAAAAGCTTGTTTTGTAGCGGCATAGAGATTCACAGGAGAATATGCTTTGGAATCTGGTATGGAGTTTTGCCAGATCGTACCTGTATTGATAAACCATTTTACTTGCGTTCCTCTTAATGCTTCCATTAAAGCGGTACCAAAAAATACATTTGAATCAATAAGGGGTTTAATATCTTCTGATTTATGTTGAGCTAAAAAAAGAGATGCCAAATGGATTACACCATCAATTTTGCATTCATTGATCCAAATTGATAATTCGGTAATATGATCTTCAAAGAGAAAGGTCTGAAGATCATCACGAAAGTTAAGTTCAAAAGATTCTTTAACAATCACAAAAAGCTGATGTTCTTTGATCAATTGATCAATCAGATGATTTCCAATAAATCCGGTAGCACCGGTGAGTAGAATGTTCATTAAAACGGAGAATTAAACTGTTGCAATGTTATAAGAGATTGATCTCTTTCTGAAACGATAGGTGATTCGATCTGATTCCAGTCAAAAGGGATGGAACTATATAGAATTCCGGAGTCAGAATCTTTATCATAGGCAGAGGTTTGCATATAGTTCACGATAGTATGATCTTTTAATGACAGGAATCCATGAGCAAATCCAACTGGAATATATAAGGCCTGAGCACAAGAGTCATTTAATGGAATGGTGAAAATTTTACCATATGTGGGACTCTTTTTTCTAATATCCAGAACTACATCCAGGATCTCACCATGTGACACGAAAACAAGTTTTGCATGTTCATAAGGAGGTAGCTGAAAATGGAGTCCACGAATCACATTTTTATGAGATTTTGAGAAATAAAACTCCTTAAAATCAGTTTGAAGGGCACTACTCTGAAAAGTATTCTCATGGAATAATTTTTGAAAAAAACCTCTGGAATCAGAGATCATTTCAGATTGCACTATTTTTAAATCAGAGAAAGGAGTGTCAATAATCTTCATTTTTAATTTATTCAAACTGTAAAACAAATTCTTTGATTGTATCTACCATATATTGAAGCATCTCATTACTCATTCCAGGATATACACCTATCCAAAAAGTACGTTCTAAGATCATATCCGTATTGGTTAGATCACCCACAACCCTAAATCCTTCTCCAGAAGCTCTCATTTCATTAAAACAAGGATGTTTTAAGAGATTTCCTGCAAATAAAAGCCGGGTTTGAATATTGTGCTCTTCTAAATGTTGAATCAGATCCAGTCTGCTAAATGGTGTATCTTTTTTAAGAGTGATTAAAAATCCAAACCAGCTGGGATTGGTATGCAAACTGGGTTCAGGTAAAATAAAAAACCGATCTAATTCCTGTAAATGATCTTTAAGATATGTCCAGTTATTTTGACGGGCAGAGATAAACCCGGGAAGTTTTTTTAACTGAGCATAACCAACAGCGGCTTGCATATCTGTAACCTTCAGATTATATCCGAAATGAGAATATACGTATTTATGATCGTACCCTAATGGGAGATCCCCATGTTTTTGAGTAAAACGATGTTTACATGAGTTATCAATACCTGAAGGACAATAACAATCTCTTCCCCAATCTCTGAAAGAAGCTACAATTCTGCTAAGCAATGGATTATTGGTATAAACAGCACCTCCCTCACCCATAGTAATATGATGAGGTGGATAAAAACTTGACGTGTTAATATCACCAATTGAACCGGTATAGTGCCAGTTGTTTTGATAATAATATTGAGAACCCAGTGCATCACAATTGTCTTCAATCAACCATAATTGATGCTGATCACAAAAAGATCTGATGAAATTTAAATCAAAAGGGTTTCCCATTGTATGAGCAATCATAACTGCTTTTGTTTTTGGGGATAAAGCTTTCTCCAATTGATTACAATCAATATTGTATTCAGGGATTGTAACATCTACAAAAACAGGGATCGCCCCATATTGAATAATTGGTGCTATAGTAGTTGGGAAACCGGCTGCTACAGTTATCACTTCATCACCCCTTTGGATCGCACGTTCTTTTAACAAAGGAGATGTTAAAGCCATAAATGCCAACAAGTTAGCAGAAGAACCGGAGTTGGTTAGCAAACAATATCGTACACCAATCCATTTTGCAAAATCTTTTTCAAAATCTTGAGCATATCGTCCGGTTGTTAACCAAAAATCAAGAGAAGCATCAACCAAATTTACCATCTCCTCTTCATTAAAAAATCTTCCCCCATAGGAAATTCTATCCCCTCTCTCATAGTTTTTGGATCTCCAAAGGAGAGTTGATAATACTCTTTGACAAGCTCTAAAATCTCTTCCCTTTTTTTATTTTGTAACATTTTCGTTGTTTTTGTCTGTTTATAGTACACCTCAATCGTTCTTTTGATCCCTTCATGAAAGTCAAACTGAGGTTTAAAGCCGGTGTCTTTTATTAATTCTGAAATATCGATGATCTGATTGTCAATGGTCCCATTTTTATAGGGAAGAACACCGATCTCCAGCTTGGCATCCGGATTAATTAGTTTTTTTATTTGGTTCACGTATTCTAATAATGGCCGTGACTTACCATACCCAATAGGATACACTTTCCCACCAGTTCCATGTTCTCCTAATAAATAAAACGCATGAATCAGATCATCTATAAAAATATAATCCCATTGTTGTTCTAACCTGGTATATTTTGGTGTTTCTCCTGCTAATAAAGAGGTAATGGTGTAATGAATAAGGTTGTTGTCTTTTCTATCAGGACCATAAGCTGTACTGATTAAAGTCCAAATAAATTCAATTCCCAGTTCCTTTGCTTTTTGAGTTCCTTTCTGGTGATATTCAAGTTTTATTGTACTGTATGCATCAGAAGGTGATGGCATATTGTTTCCGGTAATCACTTCCTGTGAACAACCATATTCTGATGCAGTCCCGGGACATACCATCTTTTTCACTCCTATTGAATGCGCAAAATGAAAAACCGCATCTAAAAAGTGAAGATTTTGAGTCTGTATTTCTATGTCATTTTTAAATTTTGAGGATACCCCAACCCACGCTAAATGGTACAAAACATCATAATCTTTGGAGATTCTATTTTCGTATTGTTGAATAGAATCTAATTCAAATTCAATAATTTCTACATTTTGTAAATGTTTAATATCCTCATAATTACTATGAACCTGTACCATTGCGCAAACCTCAACACCCATTTTCACTAAATAATGTGTTAAGTTTTTTCCCAAGAATCCGTTTGCACCAAGGATAATTGCTTTTTTCATAGGATGGAATCTGTATAAAAAAAATGATCAATCTGTTCGTTCATCAATGGAATGATATCATCACCTTTGTAATATTTTTTATACCATTCTAAACTCATCTCTAATGCCTGATGTGCATTAAGGATCGGAGTCCAGTTTAATATTCTTTCTGCTTTTGTGATATCTAACGAAAGTAAACCTGCTTCATGGGGTTGGTTTTCCAGTTCTGGAAAAACAATATCACCACTGCCCCATATTTGTAAAGCTTTTTCTGCCATCTCATGAACCGTTAATACATCTTGAGCATAAGGCCCGAAATTGAAACTGTCTGCATATAAAATCGGGTTTTTGGTCATCTTTGAAGCCAAGGTTAAATAACCACTTAATGGTTCCAATACATGTTGCCAAGGCCTAACTGATTGGGGATTTCTTATCGAGATCTGCTTGTTTTCTGATAATGCCCTTACGATATCAGGGACCAGCCGATCTACAGCCCAATCTCCACCACCAATCACATTTCCGGCCCTACCGGATGCAATGGATTTTTGATATTTTGGGAAGGTGTATTTGGAGAAAAAAGATTTCCGATAGGAGTCAATGATGATTTCAGCAACTGCCTTGCTGGCGCTGTATGGGTCATGTCCCCCTAAACGATCACTCTCTCTATATGCTTCCCCTGTTTCATTGTTTTCATATACTTTGTCTGTGGTTATCATTACGCCAACACATGGTTTTGTGAGCAACCTGATCCCATCCAGTACATGGGCTGTTCCGATTCCATTCACTTCAAAAGTTTCAGCAGGAATATCATACGATGTCCGCACTAATGGTTGTGCTGCCAAATGAAACACATAATCAGGTTTGAACTTGCGGATCGTTTGATGGAGTTTGCCTTTATCCCTGATATCACCAATAACAGACTTACACAATTGATCTCCATGAATGATATTATACAAACAAGGATATGACTGTGGCTCAAGGGCATAGCCCATCACTTCAGCACCTAAACGGTTTAGGATGGCCAATAACCAGGACCCTTTGAATCCAGTATGCCCAGTAACGAATACCTTCGCTCCCCGAAACATGATAAAAGATGGATTCTTTAATGGTTTGTCACTGTTGTAATCCAAAAAGGGATTTGTCAATCGTTTCATAGTTGATTTTTTTACCAAAGTTTCCATGGGGCATTGCCATTACCCCATAACTGCTCTAAATTATTTTTGTCTCTCTGGGTATCCATACAATGCCAAAAACCATTGTGTGGATATCCATTCAATTCACCCATTTCAGCTAATGTTTCAAAAGGAGTCCTTTCAAGGATCGTAGTGTCATCAGGAAGGTAATCAAAGATCTGAGGTTCAAACACCATAAACCCTCCATTGATCATTCCACCATCTGAATTCGATTTTTCACGGAAAGAATGGATCCTCCCATCTTTATCCACTTCAATGATTCCGAATCTTTGACCCGGATTTACCATAGTAATGGTGGCAATCTTCCCTTGTTGTTTGTGAAAATCTACCAATTCCGGTATATTCACATCCGATACACCATCACCATAAGTTAACAAAAAAGGTTCGTTTCCAATATATTTTTGAATCCGTTTTACACGACCACCCGTCATAGTGTCCAATCCAGTATCTACAACAGTTACTTTCCATGGCTCTACCTCTTTGGCGTTTAATATGGTCATCTTATTTTCACTTGTGAAGTCAAAAGTAACATCACTTCTATGAAGATAATAATCTGCAAACCATTCTTTGATAACATACTGTTTATATCCGCAACAGATGATAAAATCATGGAATCCGTAATGTGAATAGATCTTCATGATATGCCATAATATGGGTTTATCACCAATCCCAAGCATTGGTTTTGGTTTTAAATGGCTCTCTTCACTGATCCTAGTACCGTATCCTCCGGCAAGTATGACTACTTTCATAATTAAGCGTTTTAACTTGCAAAGATACAAAAAAACTATAAGTATATAATGGTTCTAAAGAGGTCTGATCCGGTTTCCGTTCAGGGCATTTATGAGCCTGCTTAGTTTTTTCGTATCTTTGCAGGTTCAAATATCAATGGAATGAAAAAATTATCATTATTTGTATGGATTTGTTTATCAGCATATTACATTTTTGCGCAAATCCCTGCAAACTACTATAATGAAGCTCAAAATAAAAAAGGGTACGCTTTGCGATATGCTCTTTTTAATATTATTAAAAATCATACCACCCTATCGTATGATTATTTATGGACCGCATATGCACAAACGGACATCAAAACGAATGGTAAAGTTTGGGATATGTATTCTGACAAACCGGGACAAAATCCTCCTTATGAATTTACGTATGGTTCTGATCAGTGTGGAAATTATGGCGGTGAAGGAGATTGTTACAACAGAGAACACAGTATTCCCAAAAGCTGGTTTAATGATGCGTCACCAATGGTCACAGATCTGATTCATGTTGTTCCAACTGATGGATACGTCAATGGTAAACGGAGTAATTATCCTTTTGGTGAAGTTGCTTCAGCTTCATGGACCAGTCAGAATGGTTCCAAATTGGGATCTAGTGCTGTTTCTGGTTATTCCGGAACCGTTTTTGAACCGATCGACGAGTATAAAGGGGATTTTGCCAGGATCTATTTCTATATGACCGTTTGTTATATGAATAAAAACTTAGGGGCAACGTCAAACTCTATGTTTACCAGTGGAAATTTAAAACCATGGGCCTTGTCTATGCTTATTCAGTGGAGTAATGAGGATCCTGTGAGTGAAAAAGAGATAGCCCGTAATAATGCGGTATATCAAATTCAGGGAAACAGAAATCCTTTTGTGGATTATCCTGAATTGGTGGGTAAAATTTACGGGTCAGATTCTGTCAATGTTTTTCTTCCCACTTCCATTTCTGAATTTGAGCAGCTCAACGAAATACAATTTTCAAATCCGGCAACTCAAAAGGTCAAGATCTTCTATCATTCTGATAGAGAATGGTCTACGGAATCCAAACTAATCATTTTTGATCTACGTGGTAGGATCCTCATCCAAAAATCTCTTGCAGATAGACCACAATCAATAGATGTTTCTTCAATCACTCCCGGAGTATATATCTTGAAAATGGAAGATATTCCTTATGTAAAAGTATATAAACTAATTATTCAATAACAATGGCAAAAATTAGATTAACAAAAGTTTTTTCTTATGCAATGGCTCATGCCTTGGATAATTATGATGGTCTTTGTAAAAATATTCACGGTCATAATTACCACCTGGAGGTAACTGTATCGGGAATTCCGGTAGTAGACACATTATCCCCCAAAAAGGGGATGCTGATCGATTTTTCTGATCTGAAAACTATTATCAACAGGGAGATTGTGGATGTACTGGACCATGCATTAATGTTAAATGATGCAACGAATCCTGAACTGATTTCTCTGTTGAAGAAAACATATGAACGTGTGATTATGGTTCCCTTTCAACCCACTACAGAAAATATGTTATGTTACCTGGCAGACACTATACAAAAAGTACTTCCTGAAGGTGTGTTACTCTATTCCTTAAAACTGAAAGAGACTGAAAACTCCTATGCGGAGTGGTACGCAATAGATAATGAATAAAATTATAAAAAATGAGCATAGAAAACGAGCATAGAGCCGGTTTTGTCAATCTTATCGGAAACCCTAATGTAGGGAAAAGCACACTGATGAACCGTTTAGTGGGTGAAAATCTTTCTATCATTACACATAAAGCACAAACCACACGTCATAGAATAAAAGGGATTGTGAATGGTCCTGATTTTCAGATTGTATACTCTGATTTACCAGGGGTCCTGAATCCTGCTTATAAAATGCAGGAGATGATGATGAGGTTTGTAAATGAAGCTTTAAAAGATGCTGATGTTATTTTGTACATGGTAGAATGCGGGGAGCGGAATTATAATCCTGAAATTATTCAAAGATTACAACACTTTGAATTTCCCATATTATTGTTAATCAACAAGATTGATAAAGCATCTGTAGAATTAATTGAAGAAACAGCCACTTTTTGGAAAAATATACTCCCTGAAGCAGAGCATTTTCAAATTTCAGCGTTACAAGAGACACACTTAGATACTTTATTGGAAAAAATTGTCTCATTATTACC
>JAEWUL010000185.1 GCA_023459435.1 Bacteroidota bacterium | reverse complement strand
CCGTATTGTAGGAGGATTCATATTCCCAAGCTGCGTATTCAGAGAATCAATAATGCCAAACTTGTCTAATGCACTCAGATACCCTTTGAAGTTTTTGGGATAAACACTGAAAACCAGTGAAGCAGTTCCTTCATTATAAGAGCGTTGGAATATTTCTATAGGTGTTCCTTTTCTGTGTAAAGAACCGGCATCATCACTGTCGTAACATTTGTCAAATCGTTTTCCTGAAAAGTGACTTTTGATATCACAACCACATAGATAGTAAGATTTTGTAGAATCATCAGGTGTTTTTTCCAGATAGGTCAATAGGGAGGCAAGTTTGAAAGTGGATCCAGGTTCACACTCATGACGTAAAGCATAATTGAACTGTTCCGTATATCTGTAATTCCCTTCTGTACCAATACGGGTAAGATTAGAGATCCCTTTTACCTCACCGGTTTTGGTTTCCATCACAACTACAGTACCCCATTCCGCATTATTTTGCAGTAACTTATCCATCAAGCATTGGTATGCAATATACTGAATATCAAGATTTAATGTAGTTTTGATGTTGTATCCGTCTGTAGCTTCAATACGACCATCCAGTGGAATCTTGATTTTATTAACCACCATGAATCGTCTGGATCCTTTCTCACCTGCCAGATGTTCATTAAACATCTGTTCTAAGCCGGTTTGTCTATTGCTCTGTAAATTGATGTTCCCTAATGTTCTGTTGGCTAACTCTCCATAAGGATAGAATCTGCGGTAATAAACGGGAAAAGAGACCACTCTCAGTACTTTGTTTCCAAAAAGTGGCATTTTTAAAATGGCAGCTGTATCCGCTGAAGTGACACATTGCTTTTGATTATTTCTGTTAGATCTTAAAATGGTAACATTCTTCCCCTTTTTGATCGCTTCTGTTAATTTTTCAGTATAATAGGATTTTGAATATGGGTATCTATCTGAAAATCTGTTGTATAGAGACGTAGAAAGTTCCTCTATCAATTGGTTGATAGCCCCAATATCAGACATTTGAATCTCTCGATTTTCGGAACAATAGATTTTATCTCTTTTTACTCCTTTTCTAAGATACATCATTCTGTTCCCATCTAAGACAAGGTCAAATACAGAGTAATTGCTAACCAGAACCCTCCCTTTGTCATCATAAATTTCACCTCTGAGGGGTGAGATCTTATTTTCATAGATCACACAGTTGCAACTGGAATCAACAATCGCTCCCTCTTTTGTAGTATCTACACAATTTTTAAAATCGTCTTCGAATAATGACAAATAGATGATTCTGAACATACAAGCTAAACCAAATACAAAGGCCAGTGAGTACACCAGGAACAATCTTTTTCGATATATTTTTTTATTATTATCAGACATGTAGAATGAGATTTATTTGGAGTCAGAAGTTTTAATGGTTAATTTATATGTGTTTGGAGTGCTTTTCACAAAGCCCATCATTTTGGCTTGTTCCTGAATGATATAAAGTTGATCATAAGGGATAAACTGATTGTTCTCTTTGAGTTCATTAAGGATCATTTTATACTGAATCTCCTTTTGTTCAATTTTAATTTTTTTATTTTTAATACTTTTTTGATTCATAATAGCCACCAGAGATAATACGAAGAAAAGGAAAAAGAAGGGCCAAAGTTTCAAGGTGGTTTCTTTCAACAGGAAGTCACCACTAATAAATTCACGAAAAGTACTGTTTTGTTTCGTGTTTTTCTTTGTATTTTTTGGAGTAACGTTTTGGCTGCTATATTTCATGATGGATCATTTCAATTTTTTCGGCAATTCTTAATTTTGCACTACGTGCTCTGGGGTTAAGAGATATTTCATCGGCAGATGGGATGATCGCTTTTCGGGTGATCAGCTTAAAGGGTGTTTGTGGATTTCCAAAAAAATCCTTCTTTAATTCACCATCCATATTTCCGGTTTTAAAAAAGTTTTTAACGAGACGATCTTCTAAAGAATGGTAAGAGATGATAGCAATACGTCCACCCACTTTTAATGCATCTACCGTTTGTTCCAGAAAAGATTTTAAAACAGAGATCTCATCGTTCACTTCGATACGGATCGCCTGAAACACCTGTGATAAGGTTTTGTTCTCTTTTCCGTATGGGAGGAGAGGTGCCAATACATCACAAAGCTGACCGGTAGTTTCAATGGGGTTTGTCTCTCTCGATTTTTCAATCAAGGCAGCCAGTTTATGGGCATTATTCACTTCTCCGTACGCGTAAAACAGTTTTGCAAGTCTTTGTGAGGAGTATGTGTTGATCACATCAGCTGCTGAGATCCCTTTTGAAGTGTTCATTCTCATATCCAAAACGTCATCAAACCGGTGGGAAAAACCTCTTTCGGGAGTGTCAAACTGATAAGAGGAGACCCCTAAGTCTGCCAAAATACCATCCACAGGATAGGCTTTGTAAAATTGTAAAAATTTTTTCAGATGTTTAAAATTGTATGGCACAAATTGAAACCGGGGATCATCAATAACGTTTTGAAGAGCATCTTCATCCTGATCAAATCCGAAAAGTTTCCCTTCCGGAGTAAGTCTTGACAAAATTTCTCTTGAATGACCGCCACCGCCAAAAGTAACATCAACGTAAACCCCGTCAGGCAATGTTACTGTTCCTGAAACAGTTTCTTGAAGTAATACCGGTTTGTGATACATAAATGGTTAATTTTGAGATGGTTCTTGAGTATTTTGTAAGTGAATTCTTGCGTTAAGATTAGCCAGTTCATCAGGTGCCATTCCAAACTCTCTTTCGTATTGTTCATAATCCCAAACCTCAATTATGCCGGCAGAATAGATCAGTACAACCTCCTTGCCAAATCCATAAATGTCTAAAAAGGGTTTTGGAATCACAATACGATCCTGTGAGTCACATTCAACGAAATTGATATTTCTTAAAAAGGCATTCCGATACTTTTTGTTTTCAATGATGTTAAAATCCAAAGTGTTTAAAAAGGCTATCTGTTTGCTGTATTCCTTCTCAGTCCAAAGAATGATATGATGCCCAAAACCATGAGAAACCCAAAAAGCTTTGCGATCTGCTTCAGGGATGGCTCGAAGTAATGAAGTGGGCAATTTCATCCGCCCATGCTTCTCCATACTTACATTCCAACTACCATAATCAAAATTTGACATCTTTTACCAATTTTACCTGACAAAAATACAATTTTTTTTTTATTAATTCCAGGTTGTTAATAAAATCATTAAAAAATATTGATAAATGATGCTAAAGTACTGAAAATGAATGTGGAAAAAAATGGATAAATTTTTTATATAACAGGTTATCAACATTAAGGTATTGATAATTCAGTACTTACAATAAACGAACAAATAATTTTATAAAAATCAATAAATCAATGTAATAGATGAAATTATAGCGTGAAATTAAAACAGTAAAGAAATGTCTGGTTTGTTTTTCGGAAAAAAAAGGAAAAAAATGGATATTTAATCAGGATTTACTCCAAATAAAAAAAAGGATTGCACATATGTACAATCCAATGGAAC
>JAEWUL010000184.1 GCA_023459435.1 Bacteroidota bacterium | reverse complement strand
TTATCAATCTCAAATTGATCCTATTGAGCCCTCTTTTTTTGAAATTACTACTATTCTTGCATTCGATTATTTTGCTGAAGAACAAGTTGATATTGCCATTATTGAAACAGGCCTTGGAGGTAGATTAGATGCTACCAATATTCTCAATCCAATACTTTCTATCGTTACCAACATCTCCTTTGATCATGCACAACTTTTAGGTAACACACTTCCTAAAATAGCTTTTGAAAAGGCAGGAATCATTAAACCAAACACGCCTGTTCTTATTGGTGAGGCTGACCCTAAAACACTGCCCGTATTTCAGGCTGTTGCTTCTCAAAAAAATGCTCCTTGTTATGTGGCCGATAAAATTAAGTTAACTATTATCGATGATACAGACCCTTTCGATACGCATGTTTCTGTTAAATACCATACGAAAATGGTGTATCCTGACCTCATTTTACCCATTCCGGGTGCATATCAACTTAAAAATATTGCTACCTATCTGCATGCTCTTGAAATTTTAAAATCATACTTTAAAATTAATAATGATTATGCCAAACCGGGAATAGAAAATGTAGTAAAAAATACTCATTTAATGGGAAGATGGCAGGTCTTAACTCAATATCCACTTGTGATTTGCGATGTTGCACATAATATTGGTGCTTTTAATTATTTGATCCCTCAAATATCTTCATTACCCGTTGAAAATATCCATATGATCCTAGGATTTGTTGATGATAAAGATCTGGATCCGATTTTAAATATTTTGCCGAAAAATATCCATTATTATTTGTGTAAAGCACCCGTTCAAAGAGCTTTAAATCCAAAAAAAATGTTGGTTAGGTTTAAAGAATTAGACCTGAAAGCGCAGATTCTGGATGAACAAACCTATAAAACGTTTCTGAAAGTTCAGGAAATAAGTGAATCTAATGATCTGATTCTGATTACTGGATCTTTCTTTATTGTTGGAGATTTTCTTAAACATTATCCTGATCTTGTTCTTTAAAACACCTTCCCTTTATTTTATTTTTAATATATACACTACTAATTTTTGTATTTTTGCAAATTAAAACCGACTATTATGGATTCAACCAGACAAAATAAAATTTCAAAGCTGATTCAAAAGGAGTTAGCTGATCAATTTCTTCATGATTCACTACCAGTGTATGACTGTATGATTACAGTCACAAAAGCTACGATTACCAAAGATCTCTCTATTGCAAGAGCGTATCTATCCATCTTTAATGCTGAAGATAATGATGCAGTTTTAAAGGCTATTCGTACAAACACGAAAGAGATCAGATATAAACTGGGTCAAAAGATTAAAAATCAAATGAGAATTGTTCCCTCCCTGGAATTTTATATCGATGATTCACTCGATTATATTGAAAATATTGAAAATTTATTGAAAAAAGAGTAGTGAATTTCAACAAAATCAAAGTAGCGCTTTTCATTTCTTGGCGGTATCTGTTTTCTAAGAAAAAACATAATATCATCAATATTATATCCCTCATTTCTGTGATTGGTATTATGGTGAGTTCTGCTGCTTTAATCATTGTTCTATCTGTTTTTAATGGTTTGGAGGATTTGGTGTCCCGTTCTTTTAATCAATTTAATCCCGATTATGAAATTACGATTAAAGAGGGGAAATCATTTAGTAAAGACCTTGTTAATGTTGATAAAATATTAAAGATCAATACTATATCATCCGTTCAAGAGGTTGTATCCGATTTAACGTTACTCGTCTTTAATGATAAACAGATTTTAACAAACTTCAAAGGAGTTTCAAAAGAATATCCTCAAAAATCCAAAATTGATCAATTGATTTATGATGGATCTTTTGATTTATCTAGGAATAATCAACCGACTGCTGTATTAGGCGCTACCGTTGCAGGAACCCTCAATATTCAATTAAATGGATTCGATTTTTTAAAATTTTATTATCCTAAACGAAATAAAAAAAATCTCTCTAATCCTCTGGAAGCCTTTCAAATATTGTATATTCAACCATCCGGAGTTTTCTTAACCCATACTCAATATGATGAACAATATGTTTTTGTACCTATCGAATTTGCCCGTGAATTAGGAGATTATGAAAATCAGGTGACTTCATTTGAGGTGTTCTTAAAGAAAGAATCATCTGCTTTTTCCGAACAAAAAGAGATTGAGAAAATTGTCGGCGATCAGTTTTTAGTGAAAAATAAATTTCAGCAAGAGGAACTCCTTTTTAAAACAATGAAATCAGAAAAATTAATGGTTTTTGTGATCCTTTCTTTTGTGATTCTTGTAGCGGTTTTTAATATTATCGGAGTGATTGGTATGTTAATAGTAGAAAAGAAAAAAGATATTGAAATTTTAAATACTTTGGGTTCAGGTCAACCACTAATCCGCTCTGTATTTTTAATGGAGGGGATTCTGATCTCTCTAATAGGTGGTGTTTTTGGCTCTATTCTAGGTTTTATTCTTTGTTTTCTTCAACAACAATTTGGATTGGTTTCTTTAGGCGATGGTTCAGCCAATTATATTATCGATCATTATCCTGTCATCATGAATCTTAACGATTTTATTCTTGTATTTCTATCAGTAATATGTATAAGTACGATTGTGTCTTTTATTTCTATATCAGGGTTAAGAAAATATAAAACAAATTTCGATTTTTATCGTTAGTTATTGTAATTATTGATTAAATATTAGTTTATGCAAACAAAACTTGTTCAAATATTTCTATCTTTCGTTTTTTTATTCTCCTTCATACCTTCTTTTTCTCAAATTCCTATAGGCTCATTCAGAGAGCATTTACCTTATCGATCTTTTTATCATGTAGCTGTGTCACCCGATAAAGTGTATGCGGCAACTTTGAAAAACCTGATGATTCTTGACAAAAATGATAATTATGCCAAGACAACATTATCAAAAATTGATGGTTTATCAGAAATTGGTATAGAAAACCTTCAATATTTACCACAATCAGACTTGCTTTTGATTGTATATCAGAATTCAAATCTGGATCTATACAGAAATAATGAAATCGTGAATATTTCGGATATCAAAAACAAACAGATTATTGGTTCCAAGAAGATCAATAGTGTTTTAGAAGATGGTAATTTATTATATCTGGCCACAGGATTTGGAATCGTCGTGATTGATTTGAACCGTTTTTTAATTAAAGATACCTGGTTTACTTCGTTGGATGGTGAAAATTATCAAATCTTTGGCATTACTAAATTTCAGAATAAATTCTATGTTGCCTCAGAAAAAGGGGTTTATTCGATTCATTCAGAAGATATTCGGATTCCCGATTTTTCATCCTGGAGTTTTGAAGCAGATTTAGATACTTTTCATTACAACTACATTGAAACATTTGGAGATTATCTGATTGTCAATAAAAAAAGGGATCAACAAGATTCAATTTTTGCATTTAAAGAGAGTCAATGGTTGTATCAACCTCAAATGGCAACGATTCAATTGATGAATATTCAGAAACAAGATCACGAACTGGCTGTGTTGGATTGGGATCAATTGCATCTTTTTGATTCGAATCTGAACAAGATATCAACCTATAAATGGCTTGATGGATCACAATTGTCATTAGGGAAAGATGTTGCTTTTGATGGAACTGATATCATGTGGATTGCTGATCAATATCATGGATTGGTTTATTATAATCGTCCTTTAACATATCCTGTCTTTTATGTAATGGAAGGCCCTGCTACAGAACTAGTGGAGAGTATGGATTGCAAGAATGGCATTTTAGTTGCAGTACCAGGTTCAAGAGCTGAATGGGGTTTTAATTATATTCCCCCTTCATTAAGTGTGTTTGCACAAAATCAATGGTCTTATATTACGACCCCATTTTATCAGTTTTCACAAGCTAATGATTTTACAAATGTGATTTTACATCCCAAAAAAGAATCAGAACTCTATATTGCTTCCTGGTCTGGAGGTTTGTTTAAACTTGAAAATGGCATCATTACAAAACGTTGGGATGCCTATAATGCACCCCTTCAGCCTATTTATGCATCACCTTCGGATACAACAAAATATGTTTTCTTATCCGGACTAGCTTTTGACAAGTATGATAATCTCTGGATCACAAATAGTAAAGTGTCTCAACCATTAAAAGTTTTAAAAAAGGATAGTACCTGGCAATCCTTCAGCCTTTCACCCTATATCCCCGGTGTGGAAGATAATGTGGCTGAACATATATTGGTGGATTCCCGAAACTATAAATGGATCACTTTCCCCCGTCAAAATAAATTGATCGTCTATGATGATAACCGAACTATTGATGATAAATCGGATGATCAAATAGCACAAATCGATTTGAATTCCAGTGCCAATATTACAACAGAACATATCAATTGTATCGTTGAAGATCTTAATGGTAATATCTGGATCGGTTGTGATCGATCTATTAAAGTCGTATATAATCCTTCCTCTGTCTTTACAAAACAGTTGTATGCAAAAAATATCCTTCTCGAACAGAATGGTTATGTGCAAAATCTATTCGAATTTGAAATGGTGAATGCAATTGTCGTGGATGGAGCCAACAGAAAATGGGTAGGAACCTCAAAAGCAGGTGTTTTTTTAGTTTCTGATAATGGAACTGAACAATTGCTCCATTTTGATGAAGATAATTCTCCTTTACTTTCCAATCAAATCATTTCTCTGTCTATAGATCAAGAGTCCGGAGAGGTTTTTTTTGGTACAACAGCCGGAATTATGTCTTATAGAGGTACTGCCACAGAAGGTGCCAAAAACTATAATGATTATCTGGTATTTCCAAATCCGGTTAGAGAAAACTATACCGGAAATATTACTGTAAAAGGTTTAATGGAAAATTCATTTTGTAAAGTAGTTGATGGATCAGGCTTTTTATTGTACCAAGGCTATGCCAATGGGGGCACTTTTGTATGGAATGGTAAAGATTTTAATGGAAACAGACCAGCAACAGGTGTCTATTTCATTTTTGCATCGAGCGATACCGGTGAGGAGAGACAAGTAGCTAAATTGTTGTTTGTTAAATAGATATGTACGTAACAACCAAAGGGATTGTCCTGCACAAAACCAAGTTTTCCGAAACCAGTATAATTGTTAAAATATTTACTGAAAACTTTGGAACACAATCTTTTATCATCAAAAATGCTTTTTCCAAAAAAAGTAAGATCAATCATTGTTTTTTTAGTTCACTGGCATTATTGGAACTCACTTTTGATGACCATTCTCTCCATAAATTGTCTTTTCTAAAAGATGTTACCTTTATTAAGCATTATACTACCATACCCTTTGATCCTTCCAGAAATGCAATCTTATTTTTTTATAATGAGTTGTTTTATAAATTGTTATATGCTTCTTTTGAAGATAAAAGGTTGTTTTCTCTGCTGGAAAATGGATTGTTACAGTTAGATGATCCCGATTCTTTTAGGGCGGATATCCATCTTAAGCTACTGGTAGAACTGATTTTTTGTCTGGGGATTACTCCAGAAAATAATTTTTCTGATTCAAAACCTTTTTTTTCTCTGGAAGATAACCGGTTTATTTCCCATTATGTTGAAAGCAATCTGTTTTTATCAGAAAAGGCAAGTGAATATTTTTCTCATTTACTGGATCAAAAAGGGGACATTATCCCACCTAAACAGATTCGAAATGAAGTGTTAAGTGGGATGGTGAATTATTTAATCCTGAATAATGAACACATCCATTCTATTGATTCTTTATCGATTTTAATCGGTTTAATGAAATAATTGGTATTTTTGCGCAAAAATTGTCACTTATGGTTTTTAAATGGAGTACACTGAAATATCCTTTTCTTATTCTTTTGGTCACTGTAATCGGTTTTTTTTGGTTCTTTATTTATGCACCAATCTATGATTTTGCTGATGAATTTTTTCCCGGAAGATATTTTATGCTGGAATCGATCCGAAATGGAATCTTTCCACTTTGGATCCCGTATCAATCCATGGGATTACCTGTTCATGCTGATCCACAGGCAGGTACATTTTATTTGCCCCTATGGATTTTGTCATTATTTACCAACTATACCCCTTTTTGTTGGGGTGTTGAGTTCGTCTTTCATGCATTTTTCGCAGGTCTAGGGTTTTATTATTTGTCGCAACAGTTCACAGATAATAAGAAAATAAGGTTTATTGGGGCTCTTATCTATATTTTTTCCGGTTTTTTTGTAGGTAATGTTCAACATATCTCCTGGATCATTGCCGGTACGTGGATCCCTTGGATCTTACATTTTGCCATTTTATTATTTCAGAAACCATCTCTTAAAGCAAGTCTCCTTTTGGCTTTGTCAACCTCATTACTCTTTAACGGAGGATATCCTGGCTTCTGGATCCTTTCTGCTTACCTTTTCGGAGTTCTATCCCTTTTTATGTTCCTCACTAACTATAAAAAATGGAATAAACAACAGATTAAGAAACGACTCGTTTTTATTGGCTTATCCGGAATAGTAACTCTAATATTCATTTTACCAGCTCTTATTTCGTTTATTGAGATCAAAACGTATATGACAAGGGGTCTACCTCTTGCTTATGAATCACAAATATCTTGTTCATACTCTCCACGGTCATTTTTATCACTTCTTTTCCCCTTTATTGCCAATTCTGAAGGTTCATTTATTCAAAATGATATCTCAATGGCTTCCATTTTTGTGGGTGTTACAACCATCCCATTTTTAATACTTGGTATACTGAAAAGGAAAAACACTTTACTTCGTTTTTTTATTGCAATTGGAATAGTTGCCCTCCTTTTATCCATGGGGAAATATCTGCCTTTTCATAAATGGGCTTTTGAATATATTCCCCTTATCAACATGATGCGCTTGCCCTCCATTTTTAGATTGTTCGTTATTATCCCATTAATCATGATCATTATTCATGGATTAGATGCTTTTTGGAAAGAGAAAGATAGTAAATTGGTTTTTTACTTCATGCTAAGTCTCCTTTTGATCTTCTCTGGTGTGATTATATATTTGTTGTTTTTCGAAGAAATATATGTGATTGATGAATTTAAAACATTAACATGGAACAACCTTTTAACAAAGTCGATTCCATTCAAGTTTCTTATTCAAAGCATTATTCAATGGCTCCTCATTGCAGGGATCACTATTGGGTTCTATTTTTCTAAAAAGAATAAGAATCTACTCGTAGCCATTTTGATTTTTGACCTTCTCCTTAATGCTACGTTGTGCATCCATAAAACGGGCTATATGTACGATAGAACGAATAAGGAGATCTCTGAATTTTTAAATAAAATGCCTAAAGATTATGTAGTCCCAACTGAGATTACAAGTAGCAATCAGATCTACTGGAAAACTACAACACCTTCCCTATGGAGGAATTTAGGGATTTTCACCAAACAAGTGGAATGGTTTAGTTATAAAGGAGTGATCTTAAACGATTTTGAGATCATGACCACACCTAACCAACATGAAGGGAAAGAGTTGTATTTTCCAAAATTAGCTTACTATCCCCAAGTGATCCTTTATTCATTAACACCACTTCCAATCTCTGAAGACTATGCCTATACTATGGATAAATCTATGGTGAAATCGTATCCTGATTCCACTTCATTTTTAGACCTTTGTGTTTTTGAACCGGGCAATATCTTTGTAAAGACTCATAATCATATCGATAGACCATTAGTGATCTGTCAAAGCTATTATCCCGG
>JAEWUL010000183.1 GCA_023459435.1 Bacteroidota bacterium | reverse complement strand
CTTCAGGATCCTCCTGAAGCAATTCTGGAAATGCTCAAAATAATGGAACACGAACAAGCTAATGTCGTTTACGGTGTTCGAAAAGTGAGAAAAGGGGAAAACTGGTTTAAGCTAACTACCGCAAAACTGTTCTACAGAACTCTGAATAGAATGTCTGATACCAAATTTCCCGTCGATACCGGTGACTTTAGAATCATGGATCGGAAAGTGATTCAAGCCTTTAATGGTTTTAAGGAAAAAAATAAATATGTAAGAGGGCTGATCTCCTGGATGGGTTTCAAACAAGTCCCATATTACTATGAACGTCAGGAACGTTTTGCAGGTGAAACGAAATATCCGTTGAAGGATATGCTGAAATTTGCAGCAATTGGGATGTTCTACTTTTCCAAAAAACCGTTAAAAATTGCTACATTCACCGGTTTTCTCGCCGTATTGGCCGGTGTTTTCTACGCCTTCCTCGTTTTAATTGCTAAACTTTTCTCTTCCGATATTGCCGTTTCAGGTTGGACTTCCACCATCATTCTAATCGTTTTCTTTGGAGGTGTTCAACTTTTGACCATTGGTGTTCTAGGTCAATATATCGGAAACCTTTTTGATGAAGCTAAAAACAGACCCGAATATATTATTGATGAAAAAATTAATTTTTAAAAAATTTACATTATGAGCAACATTAAAAATTGGATTACAGATAATTATTGGAGATTTAGTTTCTATCTTTTTATCACCATTGCTCTTTTTATGACCGTACGATTGAGCATGGATGCCGGTTATAGTGGGGATGAAGATTTTCATATCAAACATGCCAAAGCCGTTTACGATTTTTATGCAACAGGTGGTAAAGATACTACTGCCATCACTTTATCTGATGACTGGAACCTTCCCCATTATGGTCAAACTGTTGATAATATTGCTTATACCATTTCCAAATGGTTCTCTATTGAAGACCAGGTGATGGTCAGACATATTACCAATGCTGTTTTTGGCTGGACTTTGTTGCTGCTGGGTGGGCTCATTGCTTTTAGAATCTCAGGACAATGGAGAACTGCTATGATCGTTGCTGCTTTGATGTTCCTATCTCCTAGATTATTAGGTCATACTTTCAATAACATCAAAGACACAGGACTCGCTGTTGGGATGTTTTTTGGTTTATACTCCATCATCGTATTCTTGCAGGATTTTCCAAAAATCAAGATTAAAACATTGATTTTATTAGCCTTAAGTATCGGTTTTGCCATTGGTGTTCGTATTGGGGGGTTGTTGTTAATCCCCTATCTGGGTTTCTTTGGATTGATCTATTTTATTAAAATGTATTCATTTAAAGGTCTATTTCAGCCCAAAACCAGTAAACTATTTGGAAAAATGGTGTTGTATGGAGCTATTACAGCTATCGTAGGTTATGGTATTGCTTTGTTGATATGGCCTTACGGATTGGTAGATCCAATAGCTCATACCTTAGATACTTTTAAAGCGCAAAGTCAATTTGGGACAGCTCTTCGCCAACTTTTTGAAGGGGAACTTCAATGGTCAGATAAATTACCCTGGTATTATACACCAAAATATATTTTAATGACAATACCAGTAGCCGTGATTTTGGGTTTATTCACTTTTTTTGTTTTCCTATGGAGAGATCGTAAAAACTGGTTTTGGTATTTTGTCATTTTCTTTGCCTTTTTCTTCCCCGTATTCTGGATTGTTTATACCAATGCCAATGTATATGGAGGATGGAGACACGCTCTATTTTCTTACCCTCCCATGGTTGTAGCAGCCGGATTGGGATTCAATTTATTTATTCAATTTTTTGAGGATGAAAGAGCAAAATTGGTCAATACATCAAAAGAAAAATATTGGAAATGGGCACAAAAAGTAGCTCTCTTTCTTCCATTTATCATGTTGATTCCACCATTAAGTCATATCATCAGAAACCACCCATATGAATATGTTTATTTTAATGAATTTATTGGTGGTATGGATAAGGCATACGGAAATTATGAAGGGGATTATTATTACCATTCTTCTAAAGAGGCCAGCGAATGGGTGCTCAATAATGCTCAAAAACCAACCAATCCAAATGAAAAAATTAAAGTTGTTTCCTGGCATTTTGCATCTTTAAATTACTATTTCAGAAACGATACAGCCCAGTTTGCTACCGGATTTGCCCGTTGGTACGAAAAGGGAAACATTGACTGGGATTATGCAGTTTTTACTGTTACAGGAATGGCTCCAGAACAGATTACAAATAGCGCAGTTTTCCCACCCCATAATACCGTTTATACCGTAAAAGTGGATGGAAAACCCATTGCATTTGTTTTAAAACGTCAGGATAAATCCGATTTTATTGGATACACATTAAAAGAGGAAAAGTTGTATGATAGTGCTATTGTTTTCCTTCAAAAAGCGATACAATTGGATCCAACCAATGAAGCTGCTCATGTCAATATTATTGAATGTTATTTTAATCTTCAAAAACTTGATTCTGCTAAATTGTATATCGACAAACTCCTCGCATTTGTTCCCAAATATGAAACTGCCAATTTCTTCTTGGTGAATTACTATATGGCACAAAACCAGCTGGATGAAGCTTTAAAGGTAACTAAAAAAATCATCAAGGATAATATGAAATTCAAGGCGGCATATCATTTAGGATTTCAGATTTATGTAAGAAAAAATGACTTGAGGGGCGCAGAAAAAATGATGGTTTCATTGATGAGAGCGGAGCAAATGGATCAACAAGGGGTACAACAACTGGTTAGTCTGTACAAGGCACAAGGGATGGATGACAGAACAGCATATAAACGGATATACAAAATGTTGGTCAGAACCTATGAAGAGTTAGGAAAAGAAAAAGAGGCCGCAGACTATCGCGAAGTGTTAAATCAACTCTAATAAAGCAGTGAGTCGATACATTTTAAAAAAATTAGGGTATGGATTTTTGGTGATGCTAGGGGTTATATCTCTGGTGTTCTTCCTGTTTACCATCCTTCCTTCTGATCCTGCACGAATGATGATGGGTCAAAGAAGTGATATTCAAACAGAAGCTGCCATCAGGAAAGAGATGGGTCTCGATTTGCCTAAAGGGGTACAATTTATGGCCTATTTAAACGACCTTTCCCCCATTTCGTGGCATAAAACCAAAGATCAGGAATCTTTTTTTTATTTAAATGACCAAAACTATTCTTATACAAAGTTAATCACTTTTTCTCAATCAACATTAGTGCTTAAAAAACCGTATCTCAGAAGATCATACCAAAGTAAAAGGCTGGTCAGTGATATTTTAACGGAAGCATTTCCTAAAACGGCGCTTTTAGCTGTTGTATC
>JAEWUL010000182.1 GCA_023459435.1 Bacteroidota bacterium | reverse complement strand
CCATACCATTTACTCAACTTAAAAAAGGAGACCGTTTTTTGGTAGGAGTTGATGCGAATGGAAAATTATTTATTTGTTCTCAAAATTTTTAGATTCTTTTTACGTTATAGGATACCATGTTCAAAATGAATTTTTAAACCATTAATAATAAGTAATATATGAAAAAATTAAATCTACTTTTACTGGCTTGTATGACCGTTTTTGTCTTTTCAAGTTGTGTGACTAAGTCAAAGTATGTGGAACTTGAAAGTCGATACAAAACATGTACAAAAGATTTAGAAAATATGACTTCTGAAAAAATTGATTTTGACAATAAAAGCAGAGAACTGGAAAAAGAAGTCCAGCAGTTGTCAAAAGCTATTGAACAACTCAGATCTGATACGATGACTTTGTCCAGAAGATTAAACCAGTCAGAAAGAAATTTGACAAAACTGAAAAAAGACTATGATGATCTTCTTCATAATTTTACAGATTTGAATATGACCAATAACGAGGAGGTGAAAAAATTAATGATGGGCTTAGATAGTATCAGAACAGAACTTACTCTCAGAGAAACTCAATTGAAAGATAAAGAGGCTCGTTTAGCAGAACTACAAGAGATTCTAAAACAAAAGGATAACGAAGTGAGAGCTTTAAAGGATAAAGTGATGAATGCACTGAAAGGTTATGTTGATAAAGGGTTAAATGTTTACGAAAAGAATGGAAAAGTGTATGTCTCCATGGATGAAAAATTATTGTTTGCATCCGGAAGCTGGGTAGTGGGAACCGATGGAATTCTAGCACTTAAGGAGTTAATTAAAGTTTTGGAACAAGATAACGACATCAATGTTTTGATTGAAGGTCATACCGATAATGTTCCATTCAAAGGGAGTGGTCAGGTAAAGGATAACTGGGATCTTAGCGTCATGAGGGCCACGGCTGTCGTTAAAGTACTTCTTAAAGATTCAAAAATAAACCCTTTAAGAGTATCTGCTGCCGGAAGAGGGGAGTTTTTCCCAATTGATCCTGCTGATACACCTGAAGCAAGAGCCAAGAATCGTCGTACTGAAATTATCCTTACTCCAAAATTGGATGAACTGTTTAAGATCATAGAATCCAACTAATTGAAATCATACGCTACTTTTACAGAGAACCTCCTTTTATGGTATCATGATCATAAAAGAGATTTACCGTGGCGTGGGGAATCCGATCCTTATAAAATTTGGATCTCTGAAATCATTCTGCAACAAACCAGGGTTCAGCAAGGATGGAACTATTATCTCAGATTTATATCGGAGTTTCCGAATATTGAAACACTGGCTAATGCTCCCAATCAGGAAGTAATGCGTGTTTGGCAAGGGTTGGGCTACTATTCCAGAGCCCGGAATTTACAAACAGCTGCTCAACAGATTCTTGAAAAATTTAATGGTTCTTTTCCCGAGAATTATGAAGATATTATTGGGTTAAAAGGGATAGGCCCTTATACAGCCGCAGCTATTGCTTCTATTGCGTTCGGAAAACCTTATTTCGCTGCAGATGGAAATGTGTTCCGTGTAATCAGTCGTGTTTTTGGTATTCTTGAAGATATCAACTTGCCTAAAACAAAACAGGAGATTCAAAACAGGGGAACCAAGATGATACAAAACGTCAATCCCTCAGATTTTACTCAAGCGTTGATGGAATTTGGAGCGATACACTGTACCCCAAAAGTACCATTATGTACGGAGTGTCCTTTTGAAATGAACTGTTTTGCATTCAAACATAATATGGTTGATCTGTTGCCCCAAAAACAAAATAGAGTGAATGTGAAAAACAGATATCTCCATTATCTGATTTTTGCTCAAAATGATCAATTATTAATTGAACAACGCACCCAAAAGGATATTTGGCAAAATCTTTATCAATTTCCTTTGATCGAAACATTTGAACCCAATACTGAATTGCAAATTCAAGATATTCAAACGTATAACATACCCTCAATCTCTCAACTGGAATTGCTGAACTCATACAAACATAAACTGACTCATCAGCAATTATGGATCAGTTTTTATCAGGTTAAAGAGTTCCATTATTTACCAAAACCCCATCAACATTGGGTTACAAAGGAACAACTTTCCTCTTTAGGATTTCCAATCGTGATTGCCAATTTTATTCAATCAATCATAGAAAAATAATCATTTTTTATATTGGCAATTTTACGGATTTATGAATGTGCTAATTATTTTCATTATTTTCGCAACTATATTTTATCTATTATGAAAAAGGGATTTTTATTATTTTGGTTCATTTTTGGGTTTTTACTTTCCAGTATTTATACTCAAAATATCGATTTAGAGGGCGTTTTTACCGGTAAATATAGAATGGATGATCTTCAAAATCTTTCCTGGAGACCCCAAACCAATCAATATACATACGTAAAAAATGATACTATTTTATGTGTGGATGCTGTTTCCGGAAAAATAAAAGAGCTGATTTCTCTTCAGAATATCAATAATCGAGTGAGTGGAAGCCCTTTTAAAAAGATCCCCTTTTACCAGTGGATAGATAAAGATCAAATCTATTTCCCATCCGGAAATGAGATTATTTCTACTTCTTTTGCAGGTGTATTAACAGGTACTCAGGTTCCGGATAACAGGATTGATCACTCTTTAAAACATAAACTTTATGTGGTGGAAGAAAAGGGCTCCGTTTATGTAAAAAGTGAAAAAAATAATTATGAACCGATCCTGCTTTGTCCCGATACAGGTCAAAATATTGTTTTTGGGAAAACAGTTCACAGAAGTGAATGGGGAATAGGGGAAGGTCAATATATTTCTCCAAATGGTCATTTTATTGCTTTTTACCGAATGGATGAAAGTATGGTGACAGATTATCCACTCGTGGATGTTTCAGGTCAAATAGCAATCGAAAATAGGATCAAATATCCAATGGCCGGACAAGCAAATCATCAGGTTAAAGTTGGTATTTTTGACGTTCAAGCTTCAGTTGTGTCTGGTAAAACGGTATATCACTATATTCAAACAGACCCTAATGATGGTGAATTTTTAACCAATGTTACCTTTACACCGGATGAAAAGTTTTTGTTCATCACCCATTTGAATAGAGCTCAAAATGTAGCTTTATTGGTTCAGTATGATGTGAAAAGCGGAAAGAAAATAAAAGTACTCATTGAAGAAACAAATAATCAGTACGTGGAACCCAATACAAGACCCTACTTCCTGACAAAATTCCCATTTTTTATCTGGCAAAGCGATCGGGATGGCTGGAACCATCTCTATTTATATGATATGAACGGGAAATTAATGACTCAACTTACCAAAGGAAACTGGCAAGTGAATCAACTTTATGGCTTGGATCCAAAGGAGGAAAATATCTTTTTCTCCAGTTCTAATCCTAATCCAACAGGGAACTACATTTATTCGATCCATATCAAAACGAAAAAGATCAAACCGATTGCAACAGCAGAAGGGACACACACCCCCATTTTTTCTCATGATAAGAGTTTTTGTATTGATTATTTCACCAATCTCGAAACCCCAAGAATGATTAACCTGATTCACATTAAAGAAAATAAAACAAAAACATTGTTAACTGCAGAAAATCCATACAAAGATGCGAATCTTGGAAAAACGAATATAGTTACTATTAAAAATAATAATGGGGATCACCTTTATGGCAGAATTACGTATCCCCCGCAATTTGATGAAACTAAAAAATATCCCGTTTTCCTTTATGTTTATGGTGGCCCTCACTCTCAAATGGTAACCAATACCTTTTTATCTGGTGGCGTTTTTCTTCAATATATGGCTCAAAAGGGTTTTATTGTTTTTAGTCTGGATAACAGAGGAACATCCAAAAGAGGTGCTGCATTTGAAAAGTGTATTCACAGACAACTGGGCAAATTAGAGATGGAAGATCAAATGAGCGGTGTGGAATATTTGAAAAAGCTCCCTTATGTGGATCCCAAAAATATCAGCTTAGATGGCTGGAGCTATGGAGGATTTATGATCATGTCACTGATTACCAGTTATCCGGATCAGTTTAATACCGCAACTTGTGGTGGTCCGGTGATTGATTGGAGCTGGTATGAAATTATGTACGGAGAACGATATATGGATACCCCTGAAGAGAATCCTATAGGATATAAGGAGACAGCAATTCTTCCAAAAGTAAAAAATATTAAATCAAATCTTTTGGTTTTTCACGGAGCACAGGATGATACTGTTTTATGGCAACACTCTTTGAAGTTGATCAATCAGGCTATAAAAGATGGAATTATCATGGATTATTTTGTGTATCCCAACCATCCACACAATGTCAGAGGCAAAGAGCGCGTTCATTTATGGAAGATGATAGAAAACTACCACATTAAAAATCTTAAATAAAGAATCTATTATGAATTATAAAAGAATTGGATTGATCACTTTTAGTGTCCTTATTGTTTTCAGTTTTGCTTTTTATGGGATCAGCAAGAATGGTAAAGAACTGAAAGTAGAAACCCCAACGGATGAAATCATTGCCTATGACAATGTATTAGCAACACCTCCCATTCCACAAACCGTCACTTTTTGTGGGGAATCTGTTCCCATTGACATCTATTATGTGAGAGAAGGCCTAGAAAGAGAATTGATCATCCATTGCTATCAACATTCCAGAACCATTCAGACCTTCAAAAGATCTACCCGTTTTTTTCCTGAAATTGAGAAGATTTTGAAGGAGGAGGGCCTTCCTGAAGATTTAAAATATCTGTGTGTTGCAGAAAGCAGTTTGGAAAACGTCGTCTCTCCTGCTAAAGCTGCAGGTTTTTGGCAATTTATGGCTGCAACTGGAAGAAGTTACGGTTTAGAAATCAATGAATATGTTGATGAAAGATACCATCTGGAAAAATCAACCCGTGCTGCTTGTGCTTTTTTAAAAGACTTAAAATCAAAACTGGGAACATGGTCATTAGCAGCTGCCGCCTATAATATGGGTGAAACCGGACTACAACGAAACATCAACGAACAATCTATAAATAACTACTGGGATCTTTTTTTGAATCAGGAGACCTCACGTTATGTGAATAGAATCATTTCGTATAAACTGATGTTTGAAGATCCTGAAAAGTATGGTGTTCATTTAAAAGTAACAGAGTGTTACCGACCCATTCCATATAAAGAGGTTTCTGTGGATAGCACCATTAATAACTTATTTGATTTTGCAAGAACGAACAACATTCTATACCGCGAACTCAAAGAGATGAACCCATGGTTACGGGATAAGATGTTGCCTGTAAAAGGGAAGAGATATGTGATCCGTATACCTGAGAAGACAAAGAGCAGGTACGAAGATTTGTTTTAGAGTTTTTTTTAAATGGGCATTCCCCCTCGCTTCGCTCGGGGTCGGTCTCCGGCCTGTACTCCTCGTTGCGCTGCAAGGGTCTGAACGGCCGGTCAGGAGCTTCCCCCGGTCGCTCTGCCCGATCCGTCATCCCCTAAGCAGCTCAACTTGCGGGGTACCTTGCCTCCGCCCTAATGCGGGGCTCCTTACCCGACGGAGGATCAGTACCAAATATTCTAATAAATGCAGGGAAGTTTTGTCGGTAAATAAATGAATATTAACGATTTGTCAACTTCCTTTATTTCACATCAAAACAGTATCCTACTTTTGTAAGAATATGGGAGTTTTATTCCAATTTTTTTTATTCAACCCCTATTTTCCAACTTCAAAATCAAATTACAATCACAAAATCAGCCCTTAATTCCTCCATTGTGAGATCAAATCAAACCACTTTTAATCCCATTTCTTAAAAATTAGGCTCAAACAAATTGTCAATAAAATTGATTCGATTTTATGCAAACATCTTGCAGTTTTTGTATATCTCTTTCCCTTTGGGAACGGCCATAGATCTTTCGACCATCGCTGATGATGAATCGATCTTATACAAGATCAGATCTACTACCATATACCAATAAAGGTAGTTCTGTAAATAACTCGAGGATACGCCATGAAAACGTTCTAAAAATCGGTTCATTTTGATATATCTGTTCTCTACATTTTCAGTATGGTAGTATTTGTTGCGTCCTTTCGATTTCTTCCCTTCCTGGTAAACAAAATAACAG
>JAEWUL010000181.1 GCA_023459435.1 Bacteroidota bacterium | reverse complement strand
TCTAAATGGAGGTGAATATGGCATAAAAGTGAGGGTATCTGTCTTGTTAAATTCAGTAAGTTTCACTTCCACCACAACAGAATCACTGAACTCTTGAAAAAAGTAGTATGTTATAGTATCCTTAGTTTGGTTAAGCTGAACCTGATGTAATAGATCTGCTGGATATAAAATAGTAGTTTTTAAACTGTTTACAGAATGAAGGGGGATTTTTAAAGGGATGTGATAGGCGCCTTTTTGTTGATTAATAGCAGTTAAAAGATTTTGAATGGTATCTTTTTCGATAAAAAAAGCCAGCTCAAGCATCTGATTTGAATCGGGCTCTATAGTTTCATTTAAGAAAGCAATCCCTTCATTTTGTAAGTCAAAAATGAGATTCGAGTTGATATCTTTAAGCGCAAAAATCTTATATGCTTTCTGTTTTATATTTTGAAATGTAAAAACTCCTAAATCATTTGTTTTTGTCAAATAAGTTGGACGAATGGAATAAGGTAGTGAATCAGTATTTTGATCGTATAGAAACACAAAAACACCCTTTTCAGGTTGCCTAGTTTCTGCATTTTTCAGGGTTCCGCTTAACTTAACGGTGTCAATTTGTGGACCGGTTGAAAAAGCGTACTGGTAAATCCCAAGGAGATTACCTTCGGTGTAATCTTTAATGGCATCAGCAAAAATGATGCTATATGTCGTATTTTGAACCAATGTGTCAGTCCATTTAATCACAACAGATTTACCTTTAATGGAAAAATCAGCACTTTTGGTTAATGGAGGTGAAAAAATGACATTTTCCAATGGATTGTTCAGTGTTACAAATTCATTGAAGGTGATTTTAATAGCATGACTGTTAAAGTTCACGCTTCCGTTAAGAGGCGTTTCTTTAACCACTTTAGGAGGGGTCGTATCTCTGGGACCACCAACAGGGGCTACAATTTTAGCGCAACCTGTAAAAAATAGGATTCCTATCCATAAAATCTTAAACCTGTCCATATGCTCGATTGAAACGCAAAAATAACGAAAATTCTCTTATCTTTGCAGATTGTATGGAAAGGAAAATAGTAATTACCGAAGATGGATCATCAACACTATATCTGGATTCGATCCAGGAGTGTTACCATTCCCATTTTGGAGCCATTCAGGAAGCTCATCATATTTTTATCAAACAGGGTTTTCAGGTTCTTGTAGAAAAAGGGTGTCAAAAGATCAATATCCTCGAAGTGGGATTTGGAACCGGATTAAACTGCTTCTTAACGCTCTGTCATAATGAGCCATATGGAGCATCAATCTATTATGAAGGAATAGAAAAATTCCCATTAAAAGAACATGAGGTTTCCCTTTTAAACTATCCCCATTTAATAGTCGGTTCTTCTCCGGATCTATTTCTGGGACTTCATCAGGCATCTTGGAATACAACTATAGAATTTACAGATTGTTTCAACCTTCACAAAAGAGATACCCCTTTTGAGAATACTAAGTTCATCCCTGATCATTTTGATTTGGTTTATTTTGATCCATTTTCTCCCGACAAACAACCTGAAATGTGGCAAAAAGATTTATTGGTTCACGTTTATCAGGCCATGAAGCCAAATGGTGTTTTGTTAACTTATTGTACAAAAGGGATTGTGAAAAGAGCCATGAAAGAGGTGGGATTTGATATTGAAAAACTACCAGGTCCTATTGGTAAACGAGAGATCCTAAGAGCTACAAAACAGTGATATGCATTAGTGTATTGAATTCAGTACTCCCTTTTAATAAGTGAATTTACTACCCCCAACAAACTCCCTTAAAATGGAAGTGCCTGGGATTAGTTCGTCTTGTATCGGTTTAAAGTAAGACAAGAAATTCAGCAATCGGGCAGCCTCAGCATACTCAGGGGCTGTTTCAGGTACTTCAAGCAGAATAGGCAGTGCATATGGCTTTAGAACACTCAATTCGTATACTAGGGAAGTGTTGAACATCATATCAGCATTTTCCTGAAATGGAAATATGTTTTTTTCTTCACCTGCACGAACACTTGGCCATCTTTTTAAAGTTTCTACAGCAGAATAGTTTCGGTAGTTGTAGTCCCGGATAATTCTTCTGATCAACCTATTGTCTGTCGTTGGTATTGGGTTCATCTTATCAATAGAAAGTGAGGTTAAAGCAGAAACAAAAATTTTATATTTAGTGCTATCATCCACTAATTCCGTCAGTTTAGGGTTTAAACAGTGAATGCCCTCTACAACAAGGATCGAGTTGGAGCGCAATTGTATTTTGTGACCGACCCATTCTTTAGATCCCGTTGTAAAATTAAACCGTGGAATCTCAACTTCTTCTTCATTTAAAAGTCGAATAAGCGTATCATTAAACAGTTTCAAATCGATCGCTTCCAGAGCTTCAAAATCGTAATTGCCATGTTCATCTAATGGAGTTTCTGTGCGTTCCACGAAGAAATCATCCACTGAAATCTGGACAGGATTGTACCCAAGCACACTGAGTTGAACAGATAAGCGTTTGCAGGAGGTCGTTTTTCCGGAACTGGATGGACCACTTATCAAAACCATTTTGGATTTATTCTTCAGGATCTCATCTGCAGTGTTGGCCCAGATCTTTTCTTGTAATGCTTCGGTTGTGAGGATGAGATCTCTGATATCTTTCTTTTCCACTCTTTTGTTTAAATCACTGATATAA
>JAEWUL010000180.1 GCA_023459435.1 Bacteroidota bacterium | reverse complement strand
CCTAATAATGGGTCAGTTTTGGCATTAATAGCAGCATCAGTCAATACTTTTGTTGTTTCCTGGAAGGAAGCAGCTGAAATAAAGCTACGTGTTTGTAAGGAAGCTCTGGTAATACCCTGAAGGATTGGACGACCAGTAGCAGGTCTTGCATCTCTTACTTCAATAGTACGTAAGTCTTTTCTCTTTAACAATGAGTTTTCGTCACGTAATCTCTTTGCATTAATGATCTGACCTTTAACGATCTCTGTCGAATCACCGGCATCAACAACCACTTTCTTTTCCCAGATTTGGTCATTTTCTTCCTGGAATTCAATTTTGTTAACCAATTCTCCTTGTAAGAATTTAGTATCACCAGGATCACCTATCTCCACTTTTCTCATCATTTGGCGAACAATCACTTCAAAATGTTTGTCATTAATTTTCACACCTTGCAAACGATACACCTCTTGAATCTCATTCACGATATACTCCTGAACTTTCATAGATCCTTTAATATTTAAAATATCAGAAGGTGTTAAAACGCCCTCAGAAAGAGGTGTTCCCGCTTTAACGAAGTCGTTTTCCTGAGCGAGGATCTGTTTTGAAGTTGGGATTAAATAGGTTTTTTCTTCTCCTGTTTTAGAAGTTACTTTTACGGAACGGTTCCCTCTTTTCAATTTTTTCTCAAAAGTAACCACCCCATCAATTTCTGAAACTACAGCAGGATCAGAAGGGTTACGAGCTTCAAACAACTCGGTAACTCTTGGAAGACCTCCCGTGATGTCACCGGATTTTCCAAATGAACGAGGAATTTTAACCAAGATTTCACCCGATTCGATATTTTGTCCGTTTTCTACGGAAAGACGAGCACCTACTGGGATATCGAAGCTTTTGATCACATCTCCATCAGCATCTAAAATCAAGATACTTGGGTTTTTAGTTTTCAAACGACTTTCAATAATCACTTTATCGTGAATATTGGTTTGTTCATCGGTTTCAATTCTATAAGTAACACCTTCAACGATATCCTGGAACTGGATTTTACCTTTCACGTCTGATAAGATCAAAGCATTATAAGGATCCCATTCAGCGATCAGATCTCCTTTAGCAACATCATCAGAGTGTTTAAAATAAAGGTTAGCTCCATATGGGATATTTGAGGATGATAAAGCGATACCTGTTTTTTTATCGATAATTTTCATTTCAGCAGAACGGCCCACTACTTTGAAGTATGTTTTTCCTGAATCATCAACTTTTTCGAGGAAACGAAGTTCATCAATACTTAAGATACCTGAATATTTTGCAACGATTTTACTATTAGCAGCTACGTTACCGGCAACCCCCCCAACGTGGAAAGTACGTAGTGTCAACTGTGTCCCCGGCTCACCGATAGACTGTGCAGCAATCACACCAACAGCTTCACCGATTTGAACCATTTTACCCGTAGCTAAGTTTCTACCATAACATTTTTGACATACCCCTTGTTTGGCTTCACAAGTAGGGACAGAACGGATCTCCACTTCTTCTATTGGAGAAGCGGAAATACGTGCACAATATTCTTCATTGAGCTCTTCACCTGCTTTAACGATCAACTCACCGGTTTGAGGGTCATACACATCATGTAATGTCACACGACCTAACAATCTGTCAGCTAATGTCTCCACGATCTCTTCATTTTTCTTCAACGCACCAATGGTCATCCCTCTTAAAGTACCACAGTCCTCTTCGGTGATGATAACATCATGAGATACGTCAACCAAACGACGAGTAAGATATCCTGCATCGGCAGTTTTCAAAGCGGTATCTGCCAAACCTTTACGAGCACCGTGAGTAGAGATAAAGTATTCCAATACGGAAAGCCCCTCTTTAAAGTTTGATAAGATCGGGTTTTCAATAATCTCACCACCACCGGCATTTGCTTTGGTTGGTTTTGCCATCAAACCCCTCATCCCTGACAACTGACGTACCTGCTCAGCTGATCCACGAGCACCTGAGTGACGCATCATGTGAACCGGATTAAATCCTTGTCTGTCTTTAGAGATCTGATCCAATAAAATATTACTTAATCGGGCATTGGTATGAGACCAAACATCGATTACCTGATTATAACGTTCGGTATTAGTGATCCAACCCATGTTATAGTTCATCGTAATCTCATCAATCTGAGCATTAGATTCATTAATTAATGACGCTTTTTCTGCAGGGATAATCACATCTCCTAGGTTAAAGGATAATCCACCTTCAAAAGCCATATGGAACCCTAAATCCATGATATCATCAAGGAATTTTGCTGTGTATGCATTACCAAATTTGACAAGAATCGAACCAATAATATCCCTTAAAGATTTTTTGGTTAATAGTTCATTAACAAATTTGTACCCTTTAGGAACAACCTGATTGAAAAGCACTCTACCTACGGTAGTTTCAACTCTTTGCATTTTACCATCACCATTCAGATCCACTCTACATTGGATGATTGCATTTAGATGAACTTTTTTCTCATTATAAGCAATGATAACCTCTTCAGGTGAGTAGAAAGTTCTACCTTCCCCAAGAACAGGGATCTCAGGAGTTGATCTCAACTCTTTCGTGATGTAGTAAAGGCCCAATACCATGTCTTGTGAAGGAACGGTAACAGGAGCACCATTAGCAGGGTTCAAGATATTATGAGAAGCCAGCATCAACATTTGAGCTTCCAGAACAGCAGCATTTCCTAGTGGAACGTGAACAGCCATCTGGTCACCATCAAAGTCGGCGTTAAATGCAGTACAGCAAAGGGGGTGTAGTCTGATTGCTTTTCCTTCTACCAGTTTAGGTTGGAAAGCTTGAATACCAAGTCTGTGAAGAGTAGGAGCACGGTTTAGCATCACTGGATGACCTTTTAAAATGTTTTCCAGGATCTCCCATACTACAGGATCTTTTCTGTCTACGATCTTTTTGGCAGATTTTACGGTTTTTACAATTCCTCTTTCAAGAATTTTTCTGATAATAAACGGTTTGAACAACTCAGCTGCCATATCTTTTGGTAAACCACACTCATTCAATTGAAGTTCTGGACCTACCACGATAACAGAACGACCGGAATAGTCTACACGTTTACCTAAAAGGTTTTGACGGAAACGACCCTGTTTACCTTTCAAGCTATCTGAAAGAGATTTGAGTGCTCTGTTAGATTCTGTTTTAACAGCATTTGCTTTTTTTGAGTTATCGAAAAGAGAATCGACAGCTTCTTGTAACATACGTTTTTCATTACGCATGATCACATCCGGAGCTTTGATCTCAATCAATCTTTTCAAACGATTATTTCTGATAATCACACGACGATAAAGGTCATTTAGATCAGAAGTAGCAAATCTACCCCCATCAAGAGGCACAAGTGGACGTAATTCAGGAGGGATAACAGGAACAATTTTCACAATCATCCATTCTGGTTTGTTAACAGCTCTTTTTCTACTATCTCTAAACGCTTCAAACACTTGTAATCTTTTCAAAGTATCTTGTTTCCTTTGTTGAGAGGTTTCAGTATTTGCTTTATCGCGAAGTTCGTATGACTCTTTATCTAGGTCAATATTGGTCAGAAGATCCTGTAACCCTTCAGCACCCATTTTAGCGATAAATTTATTAGGATCTGTATCTTCTAATAATTTATTTTCAGGTGGTAACTGGTCTATTAACTCAAAATACTCTTCTTCTGAAAGGAGTACTCCTTTTTTAACTTTATCACTTTCTAAAACACCAGGTTGAACAACGATAAATTTTTCGTAATAAATTACGGCATCGATACTTTTAGAGGTAAGCCCTAATAAAGCACCAATTTTATTTGGTAATGATTTAAAAAACCAAATGTGAGCAACTGGAACTACCAGTTGAATATGACCCATTCTTTCTCTACGAACTTTTCTTTCTGTTACTTCCACACCACAACGGTCACAAACGATTCCCTTATAACGAATCCTTTTGTATTTTCCGCAATGGCACTCCCAGTCTTTCACCGGTCCGAAGATCTTTTCACAGAAAAGACCTTCACGTTCCGGTTTATATGTTCTATAGTTAATGGTTTCAGGTTTTAAAACTTCACCAAACGATTGCTCCAATATTGTTTCAGGAGAAGCAAGGCTGATGGTAATGTTTGAAAACTCTTTTCTAGTATTATTATCTTTTCTGAAAGCCATGATCTAATTTTAATTTTAATGATTAATCAAATTTGACATCTAATGCAAGTCCGCGTAATTCGTTGACCAATACATTGAATGACTCAGGGAGTCTTGGAATAGGCATATTTTCGCCTTTAACGATTGCTTCATACGCTTTAGCTCTTCCAATGACGTCATCTGATTTAACGGTTAAGATCTCCTGAAGGATATTGGCAGCACCGAAAGCTTCGATGGCCCAAACCTCCATTTCTCCAAAACGTTGTCCCCCGAATTGAGCTTTACCACCTAAAGGTTGTTGGGTAATCAATGAATAAGGTCCGATAGAACGAGCATGCATTTTATCGTCCACCATGTGGTGAAGTTTAATCATATAGATATACCCTACTGTTACTTTTTGATGGAATTTTTCACCGGTACCACCGTCATACAATTGTGTACTTCCATTGACAGGTAAAGCTGCTTTTGTCATCAAATCATTGATTTCATCAATAGTAGCACCATCAAAGATAGGTGTTGCAAAGTGTAGTCCCAACTCTTTACCGGCCCATCCAAGAACAGTTTCATAGATCTGCCCTAAGTTCATACGGG
>JAEWUL010000179.1 GCA_023459435.1 Bacteroidota bacterium | reverse complement strand
TAGCTAATCCAATGTTGAAATTCTTTACCGGAGTGAAGATGAACTCGTTCCCAATAATCATGTTCGGTGAAAATGAGATGTTAGTTGTTCCTAACCGCTCTTCGGTCATGGTGACAAATTCCCAGTTTTCATCATACGTTTCCACATATTGAGTGTAATCTAGGATTTTATTTTGACTCAAAGTTGTATTGAAATTCCAGGTAAAGTATTTTGTTGGTTGATAGTGAGATACAATCTCAATTCCGGTTCTGAAACTTTTGTCCACATTACTCATGATGGCAGCACCAACATCATTGATCTGCCCGGTTAAAACGAGCTGATTGTCATAATGCATGAAGTAACCGTTTGCATTAAGTCTGTATTTTTCTAAGTTTAGAAAATATCCTAGTTCGAAATCATATAATGTCTCAGGGATAGGTTTTGCATAAATTGGAGCATCTACGATATCGGAACGGGTTGGCTCTCTGTTGGCCATCGCAAAAGAAAAATAGAGTGATTGTTCCGTTTTGTTTTTATTCCATTGGTAACTGATGGATGCTTTGGGGTTGAAGAAATCCCACTGATAAGATTGCGTAATATCCAGCAAATCATCATCTGTACCTGCAATTTTATAGTCTATATGGCGATATTGAAGTTCTGTAAAAAATGTCCATTTATCCCATTGATAAGCTATATTACCAGCTAGATTCCCCTGGATTTTATTCCCGGTTCCAAAATACCATTCGAAGTTTTGAGGTACACTTTTTTCATATTGACTCCAGATGATCTTTCCGTAATGATCCCCATCATAGTGATTTAAAGATCCGTTCAGATTCCATTTCAAGAGAGATCGCTTTTTGAGATCCCTGTTTTTATTGTTTAAAAGGTAGCTTTTCCCGGTTGTGAATTGTAATCCATAGAAATAGTTATCCAACCACTTTTGTGTGATAAAATCGGATCTTTTGATCACCTCTTCGTTGAAAATGTAATTGGGGAGTCCGTATGCAGAATATTTTTTATCATCTTTATACTGTTCGTAATATCCTAACCCTCGGGTAAGATGTGCTCCGATGTTTAAGAAATAACCCGATTTGGCGTTTATTAATTTGTAAAAAAGCTGATAATGGGTTTGTGTGTAGTTATCGGTTTCATTATCATAGTATTGTAGATTTCCGTTTTCATCGAAATAAGCACCACAGCTATTGCTTCTGCGCTCTTCTTCCAACTGATATGAAGGAACTCCATTCCATGCCAAACCGGTTTTTTCATTTCCATAAAAGAGGTTGAACTGTAATGAGTGTTTCATTTTTTGAGTGGCGTTTTTCTTGTTTAAGTTGATGTCAGAAGTGAAAAACAATGAGTTTAATCGGGCATCAGAACGATTGATATACCCCTGGCTTAAAATGTTGGAGTAAGAAACCATAGCGGATATGCGATCATTAGATCCTCCAGTGGAAGCTGTAATACTGTTTCTGAAGGTATAGAAAGAGCCTGCCCCTGATGATAGTTCAATAAAGGGTTTTGTTCCAGGCTGTAAAGTGGCAAAATTCATGGATGCTCCAAAAGCGGATGATCCATGGCTGGAATTTCCCACACCTCTTTGTACATTCAATGAACCCACACTATTCGCTAAATCCGGTAGATTTACCAGCCAACTTCCTTGTGATTCCGCATCATTGATGGCGATCCCATTCATGGTGACATTGATGCGCGTTTGATCTACTCCCCTGATTCTCATGTAGGTATAACCCACTCCGGTCCCTGCATCTGACGTTGTGATCATGGAAGGGATTAAGTCAAAAATGTTGTTGATACTCCCATTTCCAATGTTCTCTTTGATGTTTTGTTTGGTTAATGTGGTCGCTGAAAAAATAGTTTCCATACTTTTTCCTAATGAACCAAAAATCTCAACTTCAGAGATTTGATGCTTGATCGAGTCATTCAATTCTGAAGATACCTGTGCATTGCCAAGTGTGAAAATGTGAAAAATGGTAAGCAAAATGAGGGTTGCTCTCCCTTGTTTTAATTGTTGTTTTTTCATAACTCTAACAATTTTAAATGGTTAACTTAAAATCGAAAGAGGGAAATAATTCTTTTGAAGTCAGAAACACTCCCTACGTCGGCATTATCCGAATCAGGTTCTTTGGGTCTGATCTCAGCCTTTCGGCACCCCTTTCTTATCGTCGGCAAAATTACAATTTTTTTTATTATTAATGTTATTTTTATGTTTTTTTTTGAAAAAGGGTGTTCAAATTTGAGAAATATTTCGTCATTTTTAAGAAAATCAAAACTTTAGGATACATTGCCCTTTTATCTCCGTTTTCTTTACAAGTTGCTCTTGTGGAGACTCGTACCCGAATAATTTCTGATTTTCAAAAATCGTTTGTGAAAATTTAATCTGAAAATCGATCCAAGATAACCCATATTTGATCACGAAATAGTACCGGATCCCTTTGTTGTAGTAGTTGTTGATTGTAAAACAATAGTTGATGTCGCTTTCATATCCATAAAGTCTTTCTTCATAAGAGTCAGATTCAAAAAGGGCAATCCTTGTGATGCAGGTGAGCTTGGGCTTCTTAAACTGAATCTGAAGATCTTGCATGATTAGAAAACCATGTTTCATTGTTCCGTAAAGTTCGGAATCCACTGTTATGGTCCTGTTTATACTCCATTGACATTCACTTCTTGCAATCATGAAAGGAAATGGAGCCCATTTAATCGCCAGTTTAATCTTTTCAGAATATTGGGGAGATATCTCTTTGTAGTACAATGTTGTCCTGTTTTTGTAATTGGATCTGTGTTTGTAAATCAGAACAACACTACTGCTTCTGGATAACTGAAACTGAAACCGCAAACCATAATCCAGATATTCAGTAGGTTTTTCTATCAGATACCTCACCCAGTTTATGGTGTAAAGATCAGAGAAAAGCTCCAGAATGGTGTTTTTGTGGATCGAGGTGTTGTATGCTAAATATAATCCGGTTTCATTTTGTAAGGTACTGTTCTTTGAAAATCCGTTTCCGGCAATAGAATGAAAGTCTGAAGAGTAATGTCTGAATAATAATACCATCTTTGTGGCAGGTTCAAAAGTGTAGCTAAGCCCTTGTAACACCCCAAAACCTCTGTTAAGACTCATTCCATACTCCCCAAACAAGAGCGTTTTGCCTAAAATGAGCTGATGCTCTAATCCAAAGTTGGCATTCAATACACCTGTTAATAGATTTTTTGAATAGAGTTTTGGATTTGTATTTATGGAATCTATGTAATTAATTGCAACAGCATGAACCCCGATTCGGAGCAATTTGAAGTTTAGTTTTGAAGATATACCTCCCATAACACCCGTATTTTCAGCAATTTCCATTTTATTGCTATAGAAGAGGTTGGTATTCCATTTAGATGAGCCCATTTCACAACTGATGCCTCTTAGAAAAGAGGATTCGTTCATTGTACTTACTGCCTGAATCGGGTTTTTCATTTTGCGAACCAAGACACCACTCCCCTGTAGATAATCACTACCTAAAATCACCCCTTCACCCCACTGAACCCGAAAATCTCCAATCACCAGTTTTCTCAGAATGCCTAAATTCTGTGCCTGGATATACCCAGAATATAAATCAAACCCATGTTTGGAGTTCTCTTTGAACAAGGTTTCCCCTGCATCCTTCTCCCCGGATAAAGCGAAACTAAACCAATCATTGGCCTGGAACCTGTACTTAAAACAGAGATGATCAGGTGTTCCCTCTAGAGGTTCTTTATCATTCTGGTCTTCAGGTGTTGTGGATTGCAAGATTCTCCCATTTCTGATGATCAATTGGTGTTTACTGTGTTTGAAGAAGTTACGAAACAGTTTGTGATTTTGTTTTATTGGTTTCGCGTAAAGAAAAGGGATGAACTGGAGCATATCCGGATAATCAAAACCTTCAATACCGGCAAGTTCATATATCGTGACCAGTGCTCCATGCTGATCAATATATTTTTGGAGTTGATAATATTGAAAGTCACTCATCTGAAGGGTCTGGATGGCTACGTCTGCAGAGAGTTGATTGATATTCCATTGGTTGTGTTCTCTCCACGTTTGTATTTCTGTTTCTTCAGTCATCTCAACCGATTCAGGTATCGATTCCCAATACTCCATCCCTTCAATAATGGGGTCGGGATCTATTTCAAAAAGGGTAAGCGTGTCGGTTTGCGCTTTATTATCTGTAATTTGAAGGAGAAGAAAAAGGAGTAAAGTGAGTATTTTCATGAGCGCAATTTTTTTAATTCCATTGATAAATTAAATATGTCCCCGGCGATCCCCCCAGTTGATAATGGTATTGAAATGATGTGTGTAAGTGGAATCTTTTAAACCGGTAACTGATTCCAAAACCACTGGTTTTCATTGATAAGGTATACTGAATCCCCAGCTTTTGATGCTGAATGAAACTGGTGAAACTGCAATCTACCTCACCCGGTGCATATTTCGTTACGGATAAACTTAACATCATGTTTTTGTGAATTACATAATATCCAAAAAAATCAAGTTGAATTGGAATTGATGTGAACTGTTCACCCCAAAAGCCGAGTTGGACAGGATTGAAAAGTTGAAAACCAACCCCGGTCTTGCTGTTTACTTTCCCAAATAGGGATATTGAAAATGTGATACAATTACGAGTGGTATATCCGTTGGCG
>JAEWUL010000178.1 GCA_023459435.1 Bacteroidota bacterium | reverse complement strand
GTTTGATACAGCGATAATCCTGAATCAACAATCAATGGATAAATTCCTGAAATCTGTTAAACCGGGCGGATTGTTGATCTATGATCCAAATGGAATCACAACTCATCCTGATCGTAAAGATATCAATATTTATCAAGTAGCTGCGACTGATAAAGCTGCTGAAATCGGTATCGCTAAGTTGTTTAATATGATCGTTTTAGGAGGATTCCTCAAAATTAAACCGATCATAAACCCTGAATATTTAAGAAAAGGATTAGAAAAATCATTGCCAGAACGTCACCACAACTTAATCCCTGAAAACGAGAAAGCTGTTGAGATTGGTAAAGAAATCTTAAAACCTTATCATATTCTATAGCTAAAATCTATAGCTTTACAAAACTAAAATCACTCTGTCAATAGATGGAGTGATTTTTTTTTAAAACAGCCTCAAATTCAAAATTAGAAAAGAGTCCTGTTGAACAAGAAAGCCGTTCCCGGGGAGAGAACAGCCTTCTAAACACATTTAAAAACCTTGTTATTATAAAGTATTATTTTAACCTCATTATTTTTTCTTGATGATCTTGTTTAAGACCGTATCTTTGTCTAATTTTTTAGTACAGAAAAACCAGTCGTAACATGTTGTATCCTGATCCTGATTTTCCATTCTCTCTTTGGCAACACCACATGATCCTGCTGTAGGCACAATCACGTCATCGCCAGGACGCCAGTCTGCCGGTGTCGCTACTCCAAATGCATCAGCTGCCTGTAAAGCAATAACCACTCTGTATAACTCATCAAAGTTTCTTCCTAAGCTGAGCGGATAGTAGATGATCGTTCTGATAACCCCTTTTGGATCAATAACAAATACTGCACGTACAGCTTTTGTATTGCTCTCACCCGGCATCATCATCCCATATTTTTGGGCTACTTCCATGGTAATGTCTTCTATCAATGGGAATCTAACTTCTACATCTTTCATCCCTTTGTATTCAATTTTTTCTTTGATTGTTCTTAACCAGGCAATATGACTGTATAACCCGTCAACAGATAACCCTACCAGCTTGCAATTCGCTTCGTTGAACTTCGATTCTAAAGACGCAAATGTCATAAATTCGGAAGTACATACAGGTGTGAAATCCGCAGGATGACTGAATAAAATAACCCAACTTCCTTGGTAATCTGATGGGAAGTTGATCTCACCTTGTGTAGTAACAGCTTTAAATTCGGGAGCTTTTTCACCAATTCTTGGCATTGAGTGTTGTTGTACTTGTAAATTTTCCATTTTGTTTTGCTTTTTTATAGTTGTTATTTTGTTTTGTTTCGTGATGCAAAAATATAACGAATTTTTGTATTGACAAAACAAATTTTATCTATCTTTGCCATAGATTTTATCAATACTTAATTTGTCAAATTATGAACATCCAACAATTAGAGTACATCGTAGCTGTAGATCAGTTTAAAAACTTTAGTAAAGCTGCTGACCATTGCTACATTACACAAGCCACATTGAGCACCATGATCAAAAAACTGGAAGAGGAACTCAATGTGGTGATCTTTGATCGAAAAAATAATCCGGTCATGACCACAGACGAGGGGAAGGGGATTATAGCTCAGGCTGTGAAGATTCTTCAGGAGACGTACCGTTTGAAAGAGATTGCGAAAAACAATATCCATGAAATCTCAGGTACAATCAAGATTGGGATCATCCCAACCATTGCAAACTCATTATTACCCATTGTTCTCATGCCTTTATTGAAAAAATTTCCAGATCTAATGGTTGAAATGTATGAGATTACAACCCAAAATATTCTCAAACAACTGAAAGAGGGAACTATCGATATGGGAATTTTGGCAACCCCTCTCGAAACCGAAGATATTGAAGAGGAGATCCTTTTTTATGAAACCCTTATGGTGTATGGGGCTCTTAATAATGATACCCAGTTTATTATTCCGGAAGATATTAAGAAAGAAAAAATCTGGCTTCTGGAAGAGGGGAACTGTCTTAGAAATCAAGTGATTAATCTTTGTTCTCTTCGAAAGAAAGAGAATATGCCACTGAATTTGAAATTTGATGCACATAGTTTTGGGACCCTTCTCAATATGGTGGATCAACTGGGTGGTCTTACTTTGATTCCGGAGCTGTATTATCAGTCATTAAGTGATGCCAGAAAAGAGAAAGTGAAGTTTTTTAAATCACCGATTCCGGTTCGTGAAGTAAGTATTGTTTTTTATCGTCCTTTTGCTAAAAAGAACACTATAGAGGCGATTGCTTCCGAAATAAGATCCCTGGTACAACCCATTTTAATGACCAATCAATATAAAAACAGCGAATTGGATATTGTGAAAATGTAATATTTTTTTGTGTGGAAGAAAAAAAGCTATTCGCGGGGAGCGAATAGCTTTTTAAACACACAGAGAAATAAAATAATTCTTAAAAGCTTGTTTAAGAATATCAATTCATTATTTGGACAATCCAAATAGTGAAAGGTTTAAAAGGTTATCCATTTTTTTCCATTTTTTTTATGGCCCATACAATGGCATGATAGGTGAAAAATATCACTATGGGAA
>JAEWUL010000177.1 GCA_023459435.1 Bacteroidota bacterium | reverse complement strand
ACTGCAATATGTACAATCATCCTGCTGTTCAGGAGAATATGAAAACACTCCAACAAAGAGGAGTTACCTTCCTTGAACCTGACAACGGTTTTCTGGCCTGTGGCTACGAAGGTAAAGGGAGAATGATGGAACCGGATCAGATTTTTCAATCTGTAACCCATTTTTTGAATCAAAATCAAATTTTTTGGAACAAAAAAGTGGTTGTTACTGCCGGTCCTACATACGAACCTATCGATCCTGTGCGCTTTATCGGAAACCACTCTTCCGGTCTCATGGGTTTTGAAATCGCAGATACTCTTGCCGATATGGGCGCTGCAGTTACCCTAATCACCGGACCTACTCATCTGAGCACCAGAAATCAAAATATCTCCCGGATCAATGTTCAGACCGCAAATCAAATGTTGGATAATACCCTCCGAGAAGCTGAAAATGCCCAACTGGTCGTTATGGCCGCTGCAGTAGCCGATTATACCCCTAAACAAATCGCTACCCAGAAAATAAAAAAAAATGAAGCCGATTGGAATATCTCTGTGGTGAAAACTGTCGATATCTTGTCAGAATTGGGAAAAAGAAAACCTAAAAATCAATGTCTGGTGGGTTTTGCACTCGAAACAGAGAATGAATTGGCTAATGCAACTCAAAAACTACAAAATAAAAATGCAGATCTCATCGTTTTGAATTCTATGAATCATAAGGATGCCGGATTTAATAAACCTACCAATCAAGTGACCATCATCTCTAAAGAGGGTGTGCTGCTCGAAACAGGAGTGAAATCTAAAAAAGAGATCGCCCGCGAGATCATCTCTACGGTTCATACTCATTTTTTCTCAAACTAATCAGATACCCCTATGAAAAAAGCGTTCCTTCTCCTTGCTGTTTTACTGATCTCCATCACCATGAAAGCTCAGGACTTTCAATGTCAGGTCTCTATCAACTCTCAAAAAATTTCAGGTACCAACTACGAAAGATATAATGCCCTCCAGCAAGAACTCTATAAGTTTGTGCACGAAAGAAAATGGTGTCAGTATAATCTTAAAATCAATGAACGTTTTGAAGGGGCTATCGTCCTGAATTTGGAAAGTCAATCTGGAGATAATATCACTGCAACCATGATGATTCAGCTTCAAAGAATCGTTTATAAATCTAATTATAAATCCCCACTGCTGAACTTTCAGGATAAAACAGTTCAGTTTACCTACACTGATGGGCAAACGCTGGAATATGTTGAAAATAGTAACCTGAACCAACTTACTTCTTTACTTGCATTTTATCTGAATTTCTTCCTTGGAATGCAGTTTGATTCCTTTGAACTGAATGGCGGTGCTCCCTATTTTACCAAAGCTCAAAATATCGTTTCTTTATGTCAGAATGGTGTAGAACCCGGTTGGAAACCTTTTGAATCAGGTCAGGCGAACAGATATTGGCTGATGGAGAATTTAACCAATACCTCCTATTCTAAATTTCACGACTTTTTCTACCAATACCACCGTTTAGGCCTCGATGTGATGTCGGAATCTCCTGACGCAGGAAGAGCTGCAATACTCGAAAGTCTTAGGCTCCTTCAACAGGTGAACTCTCAGAGATCTGGTCTCTATATGATGCAAATTATTACCCAGTCTAAGTATCAGGAGATTATCGAGATCTTTAAGGAGGGAGCTCCAAGTGAAAAAACCCAGGTGGTGGCAATCATGAAACAGATTGACCCCGCCAACGCTTCCAGATACGACGTTATTACTCAATCCAGTAGCCCTAAATAAACATGTTACGTGCACTTCAAATTGAGAATTATGCTATCATTAAGTCTTTACATTTAACTTTTGATAGCGGCTTTACTGCCATCACCGGTGAAACCGGAGCAGGTAAGTCAATCCTCCTGGGTGCGCTTTCCCTTATCCTGGGGAATAGAGTGGATACCACCGTACTGTACGATAAATCTAAAAAATGTATCATCGAAGGGAGTTTCGATATCAAAAATCTGAATCTGGAACCCTTTTTTGCTTTCCATGATCTTGATTATCAGGATACGACAATCCTGAGACGCGAAATCTCCGAAACCGGAAAGTCCCGCGCTTTTATCAATGATACTCCTGTAAACCTTGCGCAACTGAAGGATCTGGCCCTCTTTCTCGTGGATATCCATTCCCAGAATAACCACCTCCTCATTGAAAATCATACTTTTAAACTGCATATCATCGATGGTTATGCTCACAATGGATCTTTGTTGTTGCAATATAAAGATGCTTTGAAACAGTATAAATCCCTTGAATCTGAACTGGAATCCCTCAAAGAGTTTCGTACTAAAGCGCTTCTGGAAAAGGATTTTCTGGAATTTCAGGCTCAGGAACTCTCAGATGCGAAACTCTCTGCCGGCGAACTAGAAGAACTGGAGCATCAGATTGCTGTTTTATCTCATGCAGAATCGATTAAAACAGCACTCCGTACCTCTACCCATATACTTTCTGAAAGAGATGAGAATCTGTTCCATCTCCTCAATGAGATCAAATCAAATATGGCTTCCATCTCAAACTTCGACAACCGGTTTCATCTACTGTTCCAAAGAATCGATTCCGTTTTAATCGAATTGAAGGATATCGATTTCGAAATCCATGATCTTGAAAATGAAGTGGAAGCAAACCCTGATACCCTATCCCTATTATCCGAAAGACTGGATCATCTGAACAGGCTTCTTCAAAAACATAGGGCACTCGATATGGATCATCTGATGGCAATCGAATCAGAAATCAATCAGAAACTACTTGATTTCTCTGATAATCAATCGAAGATTGATCTATTAGAACAAGAAAAAAACGAGTTGTACCAATATCTTCTTGAATTGGGATCTCAATTATCCAATACCAGATCGAAACATATACCTGCCCTTGAAAAAGAGATCACAAACCATATCGCAACCATCGGAATGCCCAATGGAAAGCTTCAGATTGTTTTGGAAAAGACGGATCATCTTTTTGAGCACGGCCTCGACAAGGTCTCATTTCTATTTTCGGCCAACAAAGGGATTCCCCTTGCCGAAATAGAAAAAGTGGCTTCAGGTGGTGAGATCTCCAGATTGATGCTGGCTATTAAAGCTGTCATTTCTCAGAAAGGGTATCTCCCTACCGTTATCTTTGATGAAATCGATACCGGAATATCAGGAGATATTGCATACAAAGTGGCTAAACTGATGGAAAAAATGGCGACCGATCGTCAGTTGCTGGTGATCACTCACCTCCCTCAAATCGCAGCTAAAGCTCCATTGCACTACTTTGTCTATAAAGAGATCGTGGATGACAAAACCTATACCAACGTTAAAAAAATTACAGGAGAGGAGCGAATTGATGTGATTGCAAGCATGATCAGCGGTGATACCCTCTCTGAATCTTCAAAATTAACAGCTCAAGAATTAATAACCCAAAAATAGATCTACTTATGTTGAAAACGTCCCGTTTTTTGAAATTTATATTCATGGTTGTATTGATCACTTCCAGTTTTCACCCTTATGCTCAAGATCAATTTAAAAAAGAGCAAGGAAAGTTTGTCTATGTATCCTCCATCTCATTTGCAAAAGGGATTAATGATATCACTTTTGAAAACAGAATCGTGAAAAATAATATCGCCGTTATCTCTCTTCATCAGGTTTTGGCTTATCAGTTTAATCCTTATCTGATCCTTGGGATTGGTGCGGGCTATGATATGTGGCAGAAAACCGGATTTATACCCATTTATGGAAGTGTGAATGTGAACTTTATTGATGGGAAATGGACCCCTTTTATGTACCTCAATACAGGTTACGGCTTTAAATGGTATGTTACCCAGAAACCGGAGCCAATGACTCGTGTGATCCACGGAGCCAGAGCCGGTGCCTATGGGGAGACCGGATTGGGATTAAATATGAAAATGAATAAAAAATTCTCACTCCTTTTCAGTGTCAACTATAAAATGCAACAAACCCATATTAACTATAGTGTGATCGAAGGTGATCAGCCCGACCTTTCTCAAATAGCTACCAACAGAAGCGCATTTGCTCTTTATCATTATCTGGGTTTTAGATTAGGTTTTTTATTCTAAAAAGATATGAACCCTGTTGAAGATCGTATCAATTACCTCAGAGAGGAGATCCACAAACATAACCATCAGTATTATGTTCTTGATCGTCCTTCTATCTCTGATTACGATTTTGATCTGCTTCTGCAAGAGTTGATTCAACTAGAACAACAATATCCACAATATATCTCTTCAGATAGTCCAACCCAAAGGGTAGGAGGGGAGATCCTCAAACAATTTGAGTCCGTTGAACATCTTTTTCCAATGCTCTCCCTAGGAAATACATACTCCGAGGAGGAATTGCTGGAATTTGACCGCAGGATTACCCCTTTGATCAGCGGCTCAGTGGAATATGTGTGTGAACTGAAATATGATGGTGTGGCGATCAGCTTGATCTATGAAAATGGATCTTTGCTTAGAGCCGTTACCCGTGGAGATGGTATCAAAGGGGATGTTGTGACCCAGAATATCAAAACCATCCGTTCGATCCCTCTCAAACTAAGAGGTGATTATCCCCCTTTTCTGGAAGTGCGCGGAGAGGTGATCCTGACCCATAAAAAGTTTGAACAACTGAACCAGGAAAAGGAAGATATTGGAGAACAACCTTTTGCAAATCCCAGAAATGCTGCTTCCGGAAGCTTGAAACTTCAAGATCCAACAGAAGTGGCTAAAAGAGGGCTCGACTGCAGACTCTATCTCCTCCTCGGTGATCAAATCCCTTCCCAGACCCATTATGATGCTATACAACACCTTTCAGACTGGGGCTTTAAAACCCCTGAAGTGATCCAAAAGTGTGATTCTATTCGTGATGTGATCCATTTTATTCGGAAATGGGATGCCGAAAGAGAAAAACTTCCTTTCGATATCGATGGGATTGTGATTAAAGTGAACCATTTTGCCCAACAACAACAACTGGGGTTTACTGCAAAATCTCCTCGTTGGGCCATCGCTTATAAGTTTAAAGCCAAAAGAGTACTCACCCCACTGATTGAAGTGACTTACCAGGTGGGCAGAACCGGTATTGTGACCCCCGTCGCAAACCTGAAACCGGTGAAACTGGCCGGAACAATCGTCAAAAGAGCTTCTCTCCATAACCGGGATATCATGCAAGCACTTGATCTGCACCAACATGATCATCTTTATGTGGAAAAAGGGGGCGAGATCATCCCAAAAATTGTGGGCGTGGAACCCTCTAAAAGAGAGATTTTTGCTGAAAAAATCGAATTTATTACCCACTGCCCAGAATGTAATACCCTGCTCATCAAAAAAGAGGAGGAATCGGGTGTCTTTTGTCCTAATGAGGCCAAATGTCCACCCCAGATTAAAGGGAAACTGGAACACTTTATCTCCAGAAAAGCGATGAACATTGACTCTCTCGGGGAAGGTAAAATTGAGATCCTCTTCGATAACGGCTTGGTACGCTCTGTTTCAGATCTCTATCTCCTTACCTACGATAAACTCATAGGTCTTGAAAAGAAAATAACGATAGAGAACTCTCAAACTGAAAGGGTGATCTCTTTTCAACATAAAACCGTAGTTAATATTTTAAACGGGATTGAACAATCGAAACAAGTCCCTTTTGAAAGAGTGCTATTTGCTCTAGGGATCAGATATGTGGGGGAAACAACAGCCAAGAAACTTACCCAACGTTTTAAAACCCTTCAGGAACTTTCCAATGCAACCTATGAG
>JAEWUL010000176.1 GCA_023459435.1 Bacteroidota bacterium | reverse complement strand
CAGCAAATTGATCTATCGATTTTTCTTTATGAATTTCAACTAACCTTTTATCCTCCAGCAAAGCGATCTGAATCTCTTTATCAAAGGAAGTTATGACTAATTCTTTACTAATCGGTTTTGGTAGTTCTTCTGACATAGTTTGTTATAAATCGTACTTTATGTTTTATTATAAATAAGAAAAACTAAACAGTACAACGAATCGTACTATTTAGTTTTACCTATTTAACTCATAAGAGTTTTATTTCTTTTTATGTCTGTTTTTTCTTAGACGTTTTTTTCTCTTATGAGTTGACATTTTATGTCTTTTTCTTTTTTTTCCGCTTGGCATAATAGTAAAATTTAGAATTATTTAATTTTTTTAACTACGTTAACAAAAGTTTTGCAAGGTTTGAATGAAGGTATTTTGTGAGCTGGGATAACGATAGTTGTTTTTTTAGAAATATTACGTGCCGTTTTTTCAGCTCTTTCTTTAACGATAAAACTACCAAATCCTCTTAAATATACGTTTTCATTTTTCGCTAATGAACCTTTAACGGTTGTCATAAAAGATTCAACGATGTTTTGAACAGCTTGTTTGTCAATCCCGGTTTTGTTCGAAATTTCATTTACGATTTCAGCTTTTGTCATGATGCTTTTAATTTTTATTGGTTATACAAATTTTTGTGAATTTTTCGAACTGCAAAGATACACATTTATTTGATATTCAGGAACTCCAAAAAAAAAAAAATTATTTAATCAATTCTGTAAGTTTATCTGCCAGTTTGCTGGCACCAATTCGAAAATATTGACTGTTTAACCATTTGTGATTCAGTATATTTTCCAAGATTTTAAGATAAAGTATGGTCATTTCACCATCAGAGATTCCCCCAGCTGGTTTGATACCGATCATCTTACCGGTTTCATTATAATATTGGTTTATAGCATCTAACATGACAATAAAAGCAACAGGAGTTGCATTTATTGCAATCTTTCCTGTTGATGTTTTGATAAAATCAGCCCCTGCTTTCATGGCTAAAAAGGAAGCTTTATAAATGTGATCCGGGTCTATTAGTTCTCCTGTTTCCAGGATCACTTTAAGATGGGCATTCTGGCATGCATTTTTGATTGCCACTACTTCATCAAACACCTTTTGATAGTTTCCTTCTAAAAATGCACCTCTGGATATGACCATATCGATTTCGTCAGCACCTTCATTTACAGCATATTCCACTTCAGCAACTTTGATATGGATTGGGGATTGCCCTGCTGGAAATGCTCCTGCGACAGAGGCTACTTTGATATTTGTATTCATCAGGATCTCTTTAGCTTGTTTGATGAATGTTGGATACACGCACACAGCAGCTGTATTCAGTGTCATGGCTTTTTCACAAAGTTGCTGAATCCTGGCTGTATGGTCACTTCCCTCCAGAGTGGTTAAATCAATACATTGTAAAGCAAAACGGTACGCTTCATCCCCCTGAAAATGTGTTAAAGGGTTTTGAGCATAAGCAGCTAATCTTTCTGAAATTTGTTCTTGGGTCTGAAGGTATTTTGGTAGTATAATCATTTGAATTTATGTTATTTATGAAATTTATCCAGGGCAACTTTAATGGAAAACAGATGGGAATATAGTGCAATAGAGAGATTTCCCAGATCGGTAAAAGCATAGTCGATGTATACAATGTCTTTGATTCCAATTCCCAAACCGAAATTAAGTTGAACGCTTGAGTATTGTGTTCCATCAAAATCGGGAATTTTTTGATAATTTCCAATACCTGCTCTAACTGCCACAATTTTTTTGTATCCCACTTCGAGTCCCAAATGGGGATCTAAACTAACCACATTACTTTTCAAAAGTGTATTTCTTTTTCCATCAAAAGTAAAATCAATATCTGCAGCGACAGTAGCATTCCAACCTTTATTAAAATCAATCTTTTTACCTGCTCCCAGAATCAACTTAGGGAGAGTTAGCTCAAGACTATTTTTGGGAATCTCATTTCCGGTAGCTTGAAATACAGCGATAACCTCATCGGTCAGGTTATAATTCCAGGCATTAAAGGTAGAGGTAACATCGCGTGCCATAAGTCCCACCTGCCAGCCTTTTCTTTTATATTGAATACCGGCATCCAGTCCGAAACCCCATGCACCTGCAAAATCGCCAATAGATCTTCTGATCACTTTAGCATTGGCACCCACAGATAATCCTTCAATTCCACCCAAATTACGGGCATAGCTGATCAGAAAAGCGTTATCTGCAGCTGAGAAGTAGGAGATTCGATTATAATCCACATTCCCCTGGTTGTCAATTAAATCGGTTGTATTCATAATATTATCAACCCCAAAACGAAGATATGAAAGGGCAACGGCTGATTTATCATCAATTTTGTATGCAATTCCGGCATAATCATACTTAGCAATTCCTGCAAAATATTCTGAGTGCATCAATGAAAACTCATATTTTTTATCCAATCGGGTTAACCCAGCCGGATTCCAATAGGCAGCATGTACGTCATCTGTAAGAGAAACCATTGCATTAGACATTGCTAATGCTCTTGCTCCAACACCCAATGATAAAAACTCATTGCTATATTTGGCAGTTTGGGCAAATGAGAAATAAGTTACCATTAAAAGGGAGATCAATGTGACTGATTTTTTCATATAAATGTAATATTTCAAAATAATGAAACGTAGAAAAAGGGGAAATATTTTATTTTCATTTTACCTGATCTATCATTCAGATAGTAATTTTCAACGTGAATGGATATATGCCCCATTTTTATGATGCCATTCCCTTTTTTATGGGTTAAAACAAGGGGTTATAAAAAACCTAGTCCAACTTTAAAACGGCTAAGAATGCGGATTGTGGCACTTCAACGTTACCAATCTGGCGCATTTTCTTTTTCCCTTTCTTTTGTTTTTCGAGAAGTTTTCTTTTTCTTGAGATATCACCGCCATAACATTTAGCGGTAACATCTTTACGTAATGCTTTTATAGTCTCACGAGCAATAATTTTGGAACCAATAGCAGCCTGGATAGCAATATCAAACTGTTGTCTGGGTATTAATTCGCGCAACTTTTCACAAATCTTTCTCCCAAAGGGGTATGCATTATCAACATGGGTCAAGGATGACAACGCATCAACCGAATCCCCGTTAAGAAGAATATCCAGTTTAACCAGTTTAGCAGGTTTATAATCAGTGATGTGATAGTCGAAGGATGCGTATCCTTTAGAGATACTTTTCAATTTATCATAAAAATCGAAAACAATCTCACCCAAAGGCAAATCAAAGGTCATTTCAATTCTATTGGAAGCGATATAAACCTGATTAAGGAGTGTTCCTCTTTTATCGAGACACAACTTCATGATTGGGCCAATATAATCTGCTTTGCTGATGATTTGTGCCCGAATAAAAGGTTCCTCCACATGATCCACTTCACTTGGGTTTGGCATTCCGGAGGGGTTATGCACTTCTATCAACTCTTTTTTTGTTGTGATCACATTATAGGAAACGTTAGGTACGGTAGCAATAACATCCATATCAAATTCACGGTCAAGACGTTCTTGGACGATCTCCATGTGAAGTAATCCAAGAAATCCGCATCTGAAGCCAAAGCCTAAGGCTGCCGAAGATTCTGGTACAAATGTGAGGGATGCATCGTTAAGTTGTAGTTTTTCAAGGGAAGCGCGCAATTCTTCGTAATCGTCTGCATCTGTGGGATAGATCCCAGCGAAAAGCATAGGTTTTACATCCTCAAAACCGGAGATCATAGTTGTACATGGATTCTCAACATGAGTGATCGTATCACCTACTTTAACCTCAACGGAGGTTTTTATTCCGGAGATGATGTATCCTACCATTCCGGCGCTCATAACAGCAGTAGGTTCTTGTTTAAGTTTCAAAAACCCTATCTCATCAGCATGGTACTCTTTATCAGTAGAAAAAAACTTAACAAGATCTCCTTTCTTAATCGTACCGTTAAAAATTCGGAAATAGGAGATGATCCCTCTATAAGAGTTGAAAACAGAGTCAAAAATGAGGGCTTGTAAGGGAGCATTGGGGTCCCCTTTCGGAGCAGGAATTTTGTTCACAACAGCATCCAAAACATTCTCAACCCCAAATCCTGTTTTCCCACTGGCTTCAATGATATCATCCATATTACAACCAAGAAGGTCAATAATCTGATCTTTCACCTCATCGGGCATGGCAGAAGGCATATCCATTTTATTGATCACAGGAATAATCTCCAGATCGTGTTCAATAGCCAGATAAAGATTGGAGATGGTCTGAGCCTGAACCCCTTGAGTTGCATCAACTAAAAGCAGCGCTCCTTCACAGGCAGCTATAGATCTTGAAACTTCATAAGAAAAATCGACATGACCGGGAGTGTCAATTAGATTTAGAACATACTCCTCCCCTTTGTATGTGTAATTCATTCTGATGGCATGACTTTTAATGGTGATTCCGCGTTCCCTTTCCAAATCCATATCATCCAGAACCTGATCTTGAAAATCTCTATCTCCCACACTTCCTGTATATTGCAGCAAACGATCCGCCAATGTACTCTTTCCATGATCGATATGTGCAATAATGCAAAAATTTCTTATGTTTTTCATTGATTTTTTACTTTCTTTTTTTAATTTTTTTTATTTACCTAATAACTCTTCAAGAGCTTTACCCAAAGCTTCTCCGCGTAAATTTTTAGCAAGAATTCTGCCATCTTTCCCAATCAAAAAAGTGGCAGGAATCGAAGTAACTCCATAAATTGCTGCTGCTTCAGAGGACCAATACTTCAAATCACTCACATGATTTGGCCATACCAATCCATCATCCTGGAT